>LJUE01000125.1 GCA_001303885.1 Planctomycetes bacterium SM23_32
CGAATACGTTGCGTTCAAGGCGGCCGAGGGCGATTACTGCGTCATGGGCCACAGCGGCCGCCGCTTCGCCGCCGTCTTCCACGCCCCGTCGGTCGAGACCGGCGCCGGCCTACTCCGCCGCGCCCTCGCGGGATAGGGGCAGTTGCCTACGCTCCGGCGGCGAGAGCGCGGGCTGCTGCTTCGACGTCCTCGGCGCGCATGAGGGCCTCGCCGACCAGGACGGCCTTCACGCCGCAGCCGGCCAGGCGCTCCACGTCGGCGCGCGTCCGAATGCCGCTCTCGGCCACCAGCAGCACGTCATCGGGCACGCGCGGGGCCAGCCTCTCGGTCACCTCCAGGCTGACCTCGAAGGTGCGCAGGTCGCGGTTGTTGATGCCGACCAGCCCGGCCCCCGCCGAGAGGGCGGCGTCGAGTTCCGGCTCCCTGTGCACCTCCACCAGTGCGTCCATGCCCAGCTCGGCACCGGCGGCCAGCAGGTCCTCGAGCTGCTCCCGTTCCAGCGCGGCGACGATCAGGAGGTAGGCGTCGGCGCCTATCGCGCGCGCTTCCACCACCTGCAACGCGTCCAGGATGAAGTCCTTCCGCAGCAGCGGCAGCGCGGCGGCGCGCCGTATCGCAGTCAGGTGGGAGGCCTCGCCCTGGAAGAACTCATGGTCGGTGAGCACGCTGATGCAGGTCGCCCCGCCGCGCTCGTAGGCGCGGGCGATCTCGACGGGGTCGAAGTCCGCCCGCAGGACGCCGGCCGAGGGTGACGCCCTCTTGACCTCTGCGATGAGGGCGACGTCCGGCGCCGACGCGAGGGCCGAGCGGAAGCCCCGCGCGGGCTCCCGGTCTGCCGCCCGCCGGCGCAGCGCAGCGACGTCGCCTGCGCGCAGGGCTTCTGCCTCCCGCCGCTTGGCATGGCAGATGCGCTTGAGGATGTCCGGGAGGTCCTTCAACGGGCCCCCCTTTCGTTCAGCACGGCAACCACCACGGCGCGCAGCTCGCGAGCGGCTGCCTCGGGATCCTCGGCGCCGCACAGGGCCGAGCAGGCGGCCACGGCCGTCGCGCCCGCCCGCACGGCCGCGGCGGCATTATGGCGCGTCATGCCGCCTATGGCAACGGCGGGCACGGTGAGCCGGGCGCACACCTCGCGCACCAGCTCCACCCCGAGTCCCTCGTCGTAGCCTTTGGTGGCGGTTGGGGCCACGGGACCCACGCCGACGTAGTCCACGGGGAGCTGGTCCGCCTCCTCGGCCTGCACGACGGAGTGGGTGGACCAGCCGATGAGCATCTCCGGCCCCACCAGCTCGCGCACCCGCGCCGGCGGCAGATCGTCCTGGCCCAGGTGCACGCCGTCAGCGCCACAGAGCAGGGCCACGTCGGGGCGGTCGTTGATGATGAGCAGGGCGCCGGCATGTGCGGTCAGCTGGCGGAGTGCCTGGCCGCGCACCAGCAGAGGGCCGTCGGGCAGCTCCTTCTCGCGCAACTGGATCGCGTCGGCCCCGCCGGCCAGGAGCAGCTCCGCCGTCTGGCGCCAGGGACGGCGGCAGTGGCGCTCGGTCAGCACCGCGTAGAGGCGCACGCTTTGGAGCCTGTCACGCGCGTCGGGCATGGGACCTCTCCGGGCAGGGGGCCCTGTTGCGGGCAGCAGCTACGAGCCGGCCTCCAGGGCGCGCGGCGGGGCCAGCAGCGACTCGATGCGGCTGGCGCTCACGCCGTGCGTGCCCAGGAACTTGCTCAAGACGGCAACGTCGGGGAAGGCGTCATCGAAGTAGGCGCAGTCGGTCGCCGCCGTGATGCGCAACTCCTCCTCGAGGCAGGCCGGCACGAACACCGTGTCCCCGCGCCGCACGGGCATGGCCCGGCTGGCGGCCGACAGCTCGGCCTCGCCCTTCAGGCAGTGCATGATCCGGTAGCTGCCGTAGATAAGCCCCAGCCCACCTGTCGCGCCGCTCTTGAGGGTGAAGCGATTCTTGGTGAAATGCGGGTCGGCCACCATCACCTCGATGGTCCGCCCCTCCTCCAGCTCCACGGCGACGGGCGCGACGCGGCGCAGGCCGCCCCCGGGGTCCACCAGGCGGAACCCCAGCTCGGGGTGCTCCCCCGGGCGGCGCCCGAAGTCATAGATGCGCACGGTGGGGTTCGCCTGGAGGTCCTGATCCACCTCCATCTCGCCGCTGGCCGCCGCGGCGACGGTGGCGTCGCCCGGGTGCACCTGCACGCTGAGCAGGTCGTTCTGGACGGCCAGTATCTTCGTGAGCGTCGGCAGCCGGCTCTCGCCGTATCCCTGCTGTATCTCGTCAATGATGAGGCGGCTCTCGGGCCCGACGGCGAACATGGTGTGCAGCGTGCCCGCCGGCGCCAGGAAGACCTCCCCTCCTTTGAGCGGCTCGACCAGGCCGAAGAGCCGCCGCACGTCGTCGCTCCAGCGCTCCACGTCGGGGGGCAGGCCCTCGGTGCGGATGATGTGCTGGAGCCGGCCGGCCGCCTCCTCGGTGCGCGGGCCGGCGGCCACGCCCGTGCGGCCCTCGGTGGCCCGGATGTACCATGCTTCTGTCTTGCCGCGGTGAGGGTTGCCGTCCAGGTGGGCGCAGACGCGGGCCCCGAGCAGTTCGTCCAGGGCGCCGTCCGCTTCGGCGAGCAGCTCGGCCAGCGTCCTGCGCAGCGCCGGGTCGGCCACAGTGTTCGAGTAGTTGCCCGGCCCGGTCTGGGCGGAGGCGAGCCAGATCTCGCCCAGCCCCACTTCGATGCCCGTGAAGCGCAGGGCATCCCCGTGCACCAGGCCCCAGGGCTTGGTCACGAACTCCGGCGCCAGCCTCCAAAGTCCCGGCCTCACCATGGTCCCTTTTCCCCCCGGCGGCGCCATCAGTCGCGGACCTCGACGCTCGGCGGAAACACCCACTCCAGGTACTTCTGCCGCACGGCGCCTTCCCGGCATCCGCCGGCGTGCACGAGCACGCGGTAGCGGAAGGCCAGATGACGGCCGGCCGGCAGGACGTACGAGCCATCCGCCCCCCCGCCGACGAAGAACGAGAGCCCGAACGGGTTGGCCGTCATCAGGCCGTAGTCGCGCACGTGCCAGTAGGTGGGGTGGCGCAGGTTGGACGGATGGTCGAAGACGGCGATGCCCACCTCCCGGTCGCCGACCGGGCCAGAGTAGTCGCACCAGGCCGCCTGCCGGCCCCAGGTCTCGGCTTCGGTCGTCGCTCCGAGTGAGTTCTCGATGCGGCCGGTTCGGGCGCCCTCCATCGTGGCCGCCACCCGCAGGGAGACGATGCCGCCCTCCTTGGTGTCGCCGAAGCGGACGTCGCCCTCGCTGGCGTAGAACGTGACGTCGAGGTCGAACAGGCGGAAACTGGGCGGCACGTTGTAGAAGCGATACTGGACGCTGTCCTGCATCAGTCGCCTGCCCTCGGCGTCCACCCAGTCGTTCAGCGCCGCCAGGCGGCCGAAGACGGCCCCGCCCTCCGCGGCGTCGAAGTAGCGGTGGACCATGCGGCCCGAGCCGTCCTCCTCGCTCCAGTTGTCGGAGCCGTTGACGTCGCCCCAGGCCACCCACACCGAGCGGTGATGGACGTGGTCGGTCGAGTCGCCCTGCACCTGCTCCTGCGGGTAGGCGCGCGTCACCCCCTGGCCGTACGGCCCGATCAGTGGGTATAGGCAGGGCTTCGGCACGGACTGGCCGTGAAGGTAGCGGGTGAACAGGTCGCCGCCGATGCGCACGCTGACGCGGCCCGGCTCCTGAATCAGGCGCACGCCGTCCGCGGCGGGGGGCTGGGCCGACTCGCGCAGGACGTACTCCTTCTGCTGCCCGGCGGCGAGGGAGTCCACCACCCAATGGATGGACGACCCTCCGGCGACGGGGCCGGTCTGGAAGGGGACCGGCGCGTCCCTTGCCGCGTCCACCAAGGCGCACTGCTGGAGTTCGCGCTGCGTGCGGGCGACCGTCGTGCCCACCGGGCAGAAGGAGACGGGGCGCCGGGCGCCGGCGACGACGATGCTGAGCTTCTCCATCGAGGGTCCACTCCTTGCGCGGGCCGAGGGCCGGGCGCGCGGGCTCAGTCGAGCACCTCCTTGAGGTAGCGCAGGCTCTCGCGGGCGATCGTCTCCGGTCCCGCCGAGAAGTCGAACACCTCCACGGAGACGTAGCCGTCGTAGCCGGCCTCTTTGAGGGCCGCCGCGATGGGGCGGAAGTTCGTGTCGCCGAAGCCCGGCCCCTGCCGGCTGACGTCGTTGGCGTGGAAGTGCTCCAGGTAAGGGGCCGACTTGCGGATGATGTCCGGGATCGGCTCTTCGTCCTCGTGCATGGCCTTCACGTCGAGCATCATCCGGAAGGCGGGGCGGTCCACCGCCTCGACCAGGCGCCGCGCCTCGGCGGCGGTGGTGATGAAGTCGGTCTCGGCGGCGCCGAGCGGCTCGACGCACAAGCAGACGCCGCGCCCGTCCGCGTGCTCGGCCAGCCGGCGGAAGACCTCCACGCTGCGGTCCCAGGCCTCCTCATAGGTCTGGCCGGGCGGCACGTTGCGCTGCCTGGGCGACCCGACGACCATCTTGCTGCCGCCCACGTCGGCGCAGAAGTCAACCTCCGCCCGCAGGTAGTCCTCCGTGCGGGCGCTCACTGCGGGTCTGTGCAGGTGGAGCCCCTTCGGCTTGACCAGCAGCCAGTGCAGGCCCACCAGCTCGAGGCCGCGCCGGGCGGCCGCCTCGGCGATGCGCCGCCGCTGGTCGGGGGGGACGTCTTCGACCGAGTCCGCGACGGTGAAAGGCGCCAGCTCGATGCCGTCGTAGCCGAGCCGGCCGGCCAGCTCGCACGCGTCAGCGAAAGGCCACCCCTCGCAGAACTCGTTGCACATGGCGAACTTCACGGCGCTCCTCGGGGACGACGGCTGAAGGCGATAGTGCGCGGCTCGCCCCGACAGGGCGGCCCGCTATTGTGCGGGGGGCGGCTCTTCCTGGTCAAGCTCTTGCTCGAGCATCTCGATGAAAGGCCCGAACAGGCGCCTGTTCCTCTCGTTGAGCTGCACCAACTGCTGGTGCATGCGCTGGACGGTGCGCAGCCGCTGGTAGTTGTTCCTGGGGAAGTGCACGAAGTCTATGCAGCTGAGCTCCAGCTTCACGGGCGGTTCGGCCGCTTCCCCGTGCAGCGACACCAGCGGCAGCAGGCCGATGCGCCGCAGTTGCCTGACCAGGTCCTCTCTGGCGTTCAGCACGAGCACGCTCTTGCCGACGCGGTGGGGGTTGGTTATTGCGGCGTCAGCCATCACGCCCAGGAAGGTGCTGTCCATCCCCTGGCATTCGGACAGGTCAAAGGCCACGTAGCAGCACCCCATCCTGAACATGGCCTTCAGGAAGTCGGGCACGCCGAGGCTGTTGTGCTGCGTGGCGAAGCCGAACGGCTTCAGGTAGACCGTCTTGTCAATGACGGCCGCCTCGATGTGGTCTTCTTCTTCGGACACCGCTGCGCCTCCTGCACTGGGGGACCTGGTCCCCTCCGCCCCCAGAGTTTAGCGCCGCCCGTGGTCTGCCACAAGCTTCCCGCAGCAGTGTTTGTACTTCCTGCCGCTGCCGCACGGGCAGGGGTCGTTGCGTCCCGGAGCGCCGCCGGTGGGCGCGGGCCTCGCCACAGCGGGGGCCTGCCGTGCCGTGCCCGTCGGCCCCCAGAGGCCGGCCGCCACCTCGTGCTCGGTCTTCCTGAGGAAGTCCCGCAGGCGGGACGGCGCGGCGCCGTCCTTGATCTGCCGGAGCCGGGCGAAGACATGGCCGAACACCCGCTTCTTGGCCTCACACAGGTAGGGCTGCCCCTGCGGCCCGATGCCCAGCTTGATGCGGTGACGGTAGCAGCCGCCGTGGCAATAGGGCAGCCACTCGCACTCCTCGCACATCGCAGGCAGCCGCTCGGCCTCTCGGACGAACCTGCGGAACGTTGCCCCGCCCAGCATCTGCTCAAGGGTCTGCCCCAGCACGTTGCCGAGCCGGTAGCGCTCCTCCACGAAGAAGTCGCAGGGATAGACGTCCCCGTTCCACTCGATCGTCAGCAGGTTGGAGCAGTCTTCCCTGTACTCGCAGCACTCTGGCGGCAGGCCGAAGAACTGGTGCAGCCAGTTGTCAATGCGGCGCACGTAGTAGGACGGTTCGTCGTTCGCCACCCACGCCTCGAACAGCCGCGTCATGAAATCGGCGTACTGGGCCGCCGTGATCGAGTGCTCCGAGACGGCGCCGGCCACCTGGCCCGGCTCGGTGCACGGGATGAACTGCGAATAGTGCAGGTCGTTCTCGCGCAGGAAGGCGAAGACCTCCTCGGGATGGTCCACGTTGGCCGTGCTGATGACGACGAGCACGTTGAACTCCACGCGGTGCCTCTTGAGCAACGCGATGCCCCGCATGGCGGTCTCGAAGGCCGGCTTCCCGTTGGGGAAGCGGCGCACGGCGTTCATCGGGGGCGGGCCGTCCACGCTCAGGCCCACCAGGAAGTGGTTGGCGGCCAGGAAGCGGCACCAGTCGTCGTTCAGGGCCACGCCGTTGGTCTGGAGGCTGTTGCCGAAGCAGTCGCCGGGGCGGGCGTGCCGTGCCTCGATCTCCACGGTCCGGCGAAAGAACTCCAGCCCCATCAGCGTCGGCTCGCCCCCCTGCCAGCCGATCTTGGTCTCGCGCGGCTCCAGGGCCCGATACTGCTCGCAGACGGCGTCCACTACCTCCAGCCCCATGCGAGGCCGCTGCGCGTCGGGATAGAGCGCGCTGACCGGCCTGTAGTAGCAGTAGTCGCAAGCCATGTTGCAGTCATGGCTCACGGGCTTGATAAGGACGCCGAGGTTCGGTTTCTTCATGGTGGGACCGCAGCAACGCCGATGGCGCCATTATACCGACGGCGGCGGCGCACGTCATCCGGAAGGGGACGCCGGGCCCGCCGGTGGCCCGGACGGCAGAACACGACGGCCACGATCACAACGCCCACCACCCGGCCGGCGCTCCACGTGCCCAGGGGATTGCCGCGCACAACGTAGCCGACGGCCGCCGCCACGCAGAGCGCCAGCGCGCACCACAGCGCGTACAGGGACCTGCGCGCCCACACGATGCGGCAGCGGGCCAGCATGTTCAGCAGCAGCACGGCGGCCGAGCCGGCCGCCATAAGCAGCGCTACGCTCGTCAGTTCCCCCTGCTCACGCAGCCCGCTTCTGAGGGTGTCAATGCCGGCCGCCGTCCGCGCCAGGACCTGCGAGGCTGCCGCCGACGCATCGGCGAACCGCTCTGCGTAGGTGGCCCGCCCCGCGAGGGCGGCGTGCACAGCCACCCCGGCTGCCGCCAGGCACAGCAGCAGGCCGAGGGACCCGAGCGTGTGCGCGGCCCAGGAACGGCGCTGTGGCTCCAGTTCATCCCCCAATGGCTCGGGCCTCGCCCTGACGGCGCGCCACCATTGCACCCACACCACGCCTGCGGCCGCCAGCAAGGCGACCAGGAGCAGTCCCGTCACCACCAGGGCGGCCGTCCTGCCGGGCGCGGGGGGGCGCTGCGTGGCGGCGACCGCCCGGCCCCAGGCCGACACAGAGGGCGCGAGGATCAGCCCCCACAACGTGCCCAGCAGGGGGTAGGCCTGCAGCCGGCCCCTCCGTGCCTCCTCGCAGATGCTGACCACCACGAAAGCCCCCAGCACGGACGCCGCGGCATAGCCCGTCCACTCACCCGACAGCCGGCCGACGGCGGCGGCCGACGCCGACGCCGTGCGGCCCCACGTTCGGGCCAGCCCGGCCAGCTCGAAGAGCGCCGCCTCAACGGGCGACGTCAGGTGCAGCAGCAAAGCGAGCACCAGCCCGCCCCCGGCGAGCGTCACGCCCAGGCCTACCAGGAACCCCAGGTGCGAACTGCCGCTCAGCAGGGCCGGCTGCTGAGCGCCTGCCGCCGGCCCGCCCACCCGCCGTCGGGGCGCTCGGGCCGCCGGCCGGCCAATCCGGACGACCGACGCCAGGGCCTCCCAGTACCTGACCACCAGGCCCACCAGGCCGACGAACAGCAGCAACCGCGTGGCGAAGTGTGCGCTCACCGCCCGGCCCAGCGCCGTGCGCGCGGCAGGCTCTTCAAGCGGCAGGAACAGCCGCGTCGCGTAGAGAAGGGCCAGCAACACGCCGGCCGCCACCGGCGGGGCCCACAGCAGCGCAACGGCCCACAGGGCCCACCTGGCCCGGCGCATGGCCGCCA
>LJUE01000126.1 GCA_001303885.1 Planctomycetes bacterium SM23_32
AGCCACAGCTCGACGTCGCGGCGGTACGTCGCGCCCTCGACGTCCCCGCACGCGCCTTCCTGGGCGCCGGGGGCAAGGTCGGGCTCAAGCTCCACCTCGCCGATGAGCGCCTCGGCAGCGCGCGCAGCCGCCGCCAGGCGGGAGCTGGCCGTCTCGCGGGCCTGGCAGCGGTCCAGCACGCCGATGATGACCAGCAGCGCAAAGGCGGCGATCGCGGCCGCGGCCAGCACTTCGAGCAGCACTATCCCGCGCCGCCCGCCGGTTCCCGCGCTCTGACGGTTGCGCCCGGTTGCTTTCACTTCACCATGCCCACCTTCAGCTCGGCCACACGAACGCACACGCTGCCGCCTGCGTCGTCTTCCAGCACGACGTCGTGCGGCACGACGTAGCCGCCCGAGAGGACCGGCACGTCCACAACGCCGCCCCGCGTCAGGGGCCGGCCTTCGACGCCTACTGCCCCGATCCGGAGCCCCCGCGGCAGCTCCTCGGTCCACTCGACCTCCGGCACGCCTACCGTCTCCTCGCGCAGGTCGTAGCGCACGTGCACCGCGCGTCCCAGCTCGGCGGCGCGCGCCTGCGCCATCCTGACGACGTCCCCCAACTGCTGAGCCGACTGGCGCAGGTCCACCATCGGCCTGAGGGCCAGCACGCGCGGGCCGGCCAGGGCCGCCGCCATGGCGAGCACAGCCACGACCACCAGCAGCTCTATCAGAGTGAAGCCCTTCCGGCGTTCTCTCATCGGGCGCGCCTTCGATCCCGGGTACGGCCGGCAGTGCTCAACGGGTGGCCTTCAGGTTCCAGGAGACGATGTCGGCGTCCGCCCCGCCGCCGCCCGGCGAGCCGTCCGCCCCGTAGCAGATGATGTCGTAGGCGCCGTGCTGGCCGGGCGCGACGTAGACGTAGGGGTTGCCCCAGGGGTCAACCGGCGCGCACTCCTGGTCCAGGAATCCCCCTTCGGGCCAGTGGTCTACGCCGTCGGGCCGGCTGACAAGCGCCTGGAGGCCCTCGCCGCTGGTCGGGTATCGGTTGTAGTGGTACTTGAACGTCTCGAGCGCCACCTTGAAGCTCTGGATCTCGGCCTTGGCGGCCGTCGCCCGGGCCATGTCGGTGTGACCCGTCACGCGGGGCAGCACGATGGCGGCCAGGATGCCGATGATGACCACGACGATGAGTATCTCCAGCAGCGTGAAGCCGCGACGGCGAGCCTGGGGGGCGTCTGCGTGATGGGCGCTCATGCGATTATCACCTCGGATTCACTGGATCCGGCTCAGCTCGAAGACGGGCAGCAGGATGGCGGCCACCACGAACGCTACGACGGCGGCCACCGCGAGTATCGCGGCGGGCTCCACCAGGGCGGTCAGCTTCTTCGTTGTCACCTCGATCTCGGCCGCGTAGACCCTGGAGGCCGTTTCCAGCACCGACTCGAGCGACCCCGACTCCTGGCCGGCGGCCACCATGTCGCCGAACGAGGCGGGGAACACAGCGCCCCCCTCCTCGCCGGCCGATAGCCCGCGCCCGTGGACCACCCGCTCGCGCATCATGGCGGCCTCGGCGGCCACCAGGGGGCTGTCAATCGTCTGCACCAGCTCGCCCAGCGCGTCGGGCAGCTGCACCCCGCCCTTCAGCAGGGCGCTGAGCATGACGGAGAACTGCTGCGCGGCCTGCCGGCGTCGCAGCGGCCCGAGCAGAGGCAGTCCCGCCAGCCAGCGCTCCCAGCTCATGCCGAGCCACGTGCGCGCCCGCAGGGCCCTCCATGCCGCCCATGCGCCCAGCAGGCCCAGCACACACCAGTGCCAGCTCGAGGCGAAGAAGCCGCTCAGACGCTGCAAGACCAGCGTGGGCCAGGGCAGCGCGCCGCCCCGCCGCAGGATCACCTCGATGAACCTCGGCACGACCGAACTCATCAGGAACACCACAACGGCGAGCGCCGCCAGCGCCACCACCTTGGGATAGAGCAGGGCCGTCTGCACCTGGCGGCGGAACGCATCCTGCGACTCCAGGTAAGCCGTCACGTGTCCGAGCACCTCCGGCAGCTCGCCGCTGCGTTCGCCGGCCTCGACCATGCCCACGTAGAGCCCGTCGAACCACTCCCCGTGCCGGCGCAGGGCCGTCGCCAGGCTATCGCCCTTGGTGATGTCGTCCCGGAGGGATCGCAGCAGCCGCTTCATGCCCCCGGGCGCGCTGCGGGCCAGGCTGCCCAGCGCGTCCCGAAGGGGCATGCCCGTCATGAGCAGCAGGGCGAGCTCCCGCGTCATCCACAGCACGCGCGGACGCGGGTCGCCACGGAACGGGATGAGCCCCTTGAGGGAACGCCCCGCCCTTTCGAGGCCGACCTGCCGCATATCGGTAACGTAGAGCCCGTGCTCCCGCAGGGACTCGCGGGCGCGCCGCGCCGACTCGGCGTCCAGCGTGCCGGTCACCGTCTCGCCGCCGGCCCGGATCGCCTTGTACTCGAACACGGCCATGGCGCCGTCCTCAACCGATCGCCTCGCCCTGGGTCACGCGGAGCACCTCTTCGCACGTCGTCATGCCTCGGGCCGCCTTGCGCGCGCCGTCCGCCTGAAGGGTGACCAGCCCTGCCTGCCGGGCCGTCGCCTTGATGGCCACGGCGTCGGCGCGCTCCAGTATCAAGCCGCGGACCTCGTTGTCCACCACCAGCAGTTCGAACAGCCCCACGCGTCCCCGGTATCCGGTCTGGAGGCACTCGTCGCAGCCGGCCCCCCTGCGGAAGGTGCCCGTGCCGGGCGAGAGGCCGAGGCGGGCCAGGTCTTCGCCGTCAGGCTCGTACGGCGCCGCGCAGCCCGTGCAGACGCGGCGCACCAGGCGCTGGGCGAGCACGGCCGTCAGGCACGAGGCCAGCAGGAACGGCTCGACGTCCAGGTCAAGCAGGCGGGCGACGGCGCCGGCGGAGTCGTTCGTGTGGAGCGTGCTCAGCACCAGGTGGCCGGTCTGGGCCGCGCGCACGACCATGCGGGCGGTCTCCACGTCCCGGACCTCGCCCACCATCACCACGTCGGGGTCCTGCCGAAGGATGGAGCGCAGTCCCGAGGCGAACGACATGCCCTTCCGCTCGGTGACGGGGAGCTGGGTTATGCCGGCCAGGTGATACTCGATGGGGTCTTCCAGGGTGATGACATTCCTCTCGTCGCTGTCAACGCGGCTCAGGGCGGCGTAGAGCGTGGTCGTCTTGCCCGACCCGGTCGGCCCCGTGCAGAAGAAGACGCCGTTCTCGCTGCGCACGATGCGGTCCATCACGGCGAGGTGCTCGGCGCTCAGGCCGAGCTCCTCCAGCCCGTAGAGTCCGGCCGACCGGTCCAGCAGCCGGATCACGACCCTTTCGCCGTAGTTGGACGGCACGGTGGCGACGCGCAGGTCAACGCTCTTGTTGCCCAGGCGCACCGTGGTCCGCCCGTCTTGGGGCAGGCGGCGCTCGGTAATGTCCATCCGGGCCATCACCTTGATGCGGGAGACGACCGGTTCGAGCACACCGGCGGGGTAGGTGCCGACCGGATGGAGCACGCCGTCTATGCGGTAGCGCACGCCCACGCCGTGCTCGGTGGGTTGCACGTGCACGTCACTGGCGCGGGCGCGCAACGCCTCGAACAGCAGCTTGTTGACCAGCTGCACGACGGGGGCGCTCTCAACGGCCGCCAGCAGGTCCTGGTCAACCATGCCGGAGTCCATCAGCCGCGCGATCTCGGACCCGCCCAGCTCCCCCAGGGACGCGTCGCCGAACTCCACCGACTCCTGGTAGGCGCGCGTGACCGCCTCCGCCACCTCCGCCTCGGGGGCGAGCACCCTCTGGACCGGCCCCTCCAGAGCCGACGCCACCGCGTCGCACACCTCCGGCCTGAGGGCCGTCGCCGTCGCCAACAGCGTCCGATCACACTCGCCCTGAAGGCCGACCACGGCGTGGCGGCGCGCGAAGTCCACGGGAACGGCCTTCACAAACCGGCTGCTGAGGGCGGCTCCCTTCAGCGACAGCATCACGGGCAGGTCGAGCAGCTCGCCCAGCAGTTTCAGCAGGTCGGCCTCATCAACGAGCCCGCTGCGCGCAACCGCGCGATCCAGCGCCAGGTGCTCGCCTTCGGCGGCCTGGCGGACGCTCTGGGCCTGGTCGGCGTCCATCAGGCCGCGCTCCAGCAGCACCGCCAGCAGCGGATGGCCGGGGGCGTGGCTACTGCTCGGCATCGCCCTCCTCCCCCACGGGCCGGGCCTCGGGCGCTCCCATCTGCCGAAGCGCCTCTTCTGAGCGGGCGCTCACCCCGACTATGTCGGAGAAGTCCTCCGCGGCGAATATCTGCGGACGGATGAACGCGTAGAGCGTGTTCTGACTCGTCTCGGTGGACTTGCTGCGGAACAGCAGCCCCAGCAGCGGGATGCTGCCGAGGATGGGCACTTTACGCACGGTCTCCGACTCCTCGCTGCGCACGATGCCGCCGATGATGATGGCCGACTGGTTGGGGACGGTGACGCCGGTCTCGATGCGGTTCTCCTCGCGCGGTGGCGGCGTCTGGGCAGAGGCCGCCGTGCCCATGAAGTTGCTCACGGATAGGGAGATCTCCAGGAACACGTATTCGTCCTCGCAGATCGTCGGGGTTATCTCCAGCGTCGTGCCCGCCTTCTCGAAGCCGCCGAATGAAGTGGTGCTCGTGCTGGCGGTGATGGCGCTGATGGTGATGAACGGCTCCTCCCGCACGCGCTGGAAGATGGCTTTCTGGTTGTCGTTAGCCAGCAGGCGGGGGCGCGACAGTATCTTGCCCATGTCCTGCTGTTCGAGGGCGCGCAGGATGAACCTCACGTCGTCCGAGCCGACGATGGCCAGCGTCAGCCCCTGACCGGGAGGTGAAGGCAGCGCGCGGGCGCCCGTGGTCTCGTCCACCTCCGTCAGCCCGAAGAACGTGCTGCCCACGTTCGTAGTGCTGCCGCCCTCGTGCCGCCCTGACAGCTCAACGCCCAGGCTCCTGGCGCCCTCTTCGGTGAGCGACACGATCCACGCCTCGATGAGCACCTGCGGCCGGCGCTTGTCAAGGTCCTGGATTAAGGCGGCCAGCCACGCGTGGTCGTCCTTGGTGGCGGCGACGATCAGCGAATTGCTCGCTTCGTCGGCGACGACGTCAATGCCCGCCGCGCCGGTCGTCGTCGTCGTTCTGGCCAGGCCGGTTGCGGCCGGCTCGGCCTCCTGCTGCATGCCCTGGATCAGCTCTTCCAGGATCTTCAGGATGTCCTCGGCCTTCGTGTTGCGCAGCCGGTAGATGCGGATGGGCCGCTCGGGCTCGGCCGCCTCGACGTCCAGGGTCTCCACCACCGTCCGGATGGCGTTCACGTCCTCCTCGGTGGTCACGACCAGCAGGGAGTTGGTGCGCTCGTCCGCCGCGAAGATGGGCAGCCGCCGCAGGCCCGTCTCGCCCTTCCTTTTTTCGCCCTCGAACGCCGTTTCGAGGTAAGTGACCATGTCCGGCGCGCGGGCGTGTATCAGGGCCATCAGCACGACGAGGGGCCGCGCCCCCTTGCAGTCCAGGAACGAGACGATCGCCAGGGCCCGCTGCACGTTGTCGGCGTAGTCGCTGAAGGCCAGCTTGTTATGGTCGCTGATGACCTTCACGGAATCGGCGTTCGTCATGAAAGGGCGCACGGCGCCGGCCACGGTGTCGGCGTCGGCATAGGTGAGGTCAACGACCTTGCTGACGAAGTCCGTTCCCTCGGCGCCGAGCTCCTCGGCGGGCAGCACGACGTTGGTATCGAGCTTCGCCGCCGCGGCGCTCTGGACGATCATGACCAGGTCTCCGCGCCGCACTAGCGCATAGCCCTTGAGCTTGAGCACGGATTCGAACAGGGGCATCAGCGCGGTCTCGGGCAGCTCCTTAGGCACCTCCAGCCGAACGCTGCCCTGGAACGCTTCGTCATAGGCGAACGCCTGCCCCGTGACCTCGGATATCCACTTGGCCAGCACGCGCACGTCTATGTTGTCGGCGAAGTTCAGGGTCACCATCCGGACGCCCTCGGGCTCAGCCGCCTCCTGGGCGCCGAGCGCTCCGCGCGGGACCGGCCACGTCAGCAGCGCCAGGGCGACCAGGCAGGCAAGGGCACGCGCGCGCATCATCGCGAATCCTCCTCGGCTCTGTGGTCGGCAGCCCTCGGGGGAGCTTCGCCGCCAGGGGGCCGCCTACCATATGCTGAGTATGATGGTATCCGGCTTCTGGTCCCGGACCAGCTCGATGACGATGAACAGCTCGTTCTCGGCGAGGACGTCTTCGGCGACCTTGTCGAAGGCGGCGATCAGCGCGTCCATGTCGGTCACCGCCATCATATTCACCTGCGTGAGGGCGTCGCCTGGTCGAAGGCCCATCCGGCGCAGCATGTTACCTTCCGGGATGCGGTCCAGCACCAGGCCCACCGGCTCCCCAGCGGCATCGTGGGCCGGGCTGCCTGACACGTCGCCTATGTTCTGCCGGAGGTCTTCAATGAAGGCGTCGAACTCCTCCAGGTCAATGTCGGCCAGCTCGGCCGCGCCCTGCGCCGGCCCGGCCGTCTCGACAGGTTGTGCCGCGACGGCCACGGCGCGCAGCGGCGCAACGGCCGTCGGCCGGGCACGCTTTGAGGGGGCCACCGGCAGCTCCACCCGCCGTCCGCCCTGGTCCAGGACCACGCCCTCCCGGGTGACCATAACGACGCGACCTCCCTCCAAGCTCCCGCCCGGCCGGATCAGCTTCTGCTCGCCGGAACCAGTCTCCACTATGGCCAGAGCACGACTGCCCTGCACGATGGTGCCAATCACGGTGGCCTGGACCGATGCCTCAGGCTGGGGGCGTTCGGCCCTTGCCGGGCCCGGCAACCCGAACGCCGGATGATCGGCGATAGCGGCGTACGAGCTGACCGGGGTCTCGACGGCGGCTGAA
>LJUE01000127.1 GCA_001303885.1 Planctomycetes bacterium SM23_32
GCCCGGATTGCGCTCAAGGGTCTGTCGGGCGGCCTCGACGTCGCGCGCCATCTGGGCCTGCAGCTCCTCGGCGCTCCCGAACGCCTGCTGATCCCGCAGCCGCTTCACGAACCGCGCCTCCAGGTCCCGGCCGTAGAGGTCCTCGCGCCGGCCGATCAGGTGGACCTCCACGACGGTCTGTGCGGTCGGCTCGCGGCGGAACGTCTCCCGGCGTCCTACACTCAGCACCGCCGGCACGCGTTCGGCGTCCAGGAACGCCCAGCCGGCGTAGACCCCTTCGGGAGGCAAGGCCTCGTTGTGCAGGTCCAGGTTCGCGGTCGGGTAGCCGAGCCCCTTGCCGCGTGCGTCCCCGGCGACCACCGTCCCATACAGCGAGAACGGCCGGCCGAGCAGGCGGGCGGCTCGCCCGAATTCCCCTGCCCTGACGGCTTCGCGGATGGCGGTGCTGCTTATGGGTCGGCCGTCCACCTCGACCGGCGGCACTGCGCGCACCTCGAAGCCCATCGCCGCGCCCAGCTCCACGCAGAGCGCCACGTCACCCTCGCGGGCGCGGCCGAAGCGGCAGTCGTAACCCAGAATCACAAGTTCGGCCGCAAGCAGGTCGCGAAACACCGCCGCCGCGAAGTCCGCCGCCGTCACGTCGGCCACCTCCGGCGTGAACTCCACCACGACACACAACTGCACGCCGAACCCCTCGAACAGCCGCGCCCTGTGCGCCAGCGACGTGATGGCCGGCAGGGGCTCCTCCGAGAGCACCGCGGCCGGATGGCGGTCGAAGGTGACAAGCGCGGACCGGCAGGAGCGCTCGCGGGCCGCCCGGACCACCTGGCGGATCACTTCCGCGTGCCCCCGATGCACGCCGTCGAATACCCCGAGCGTCACCACTGAGGGCTCGCGCGGAGGCCGCTCTCCCCCCGGCCACCGGACAGCGCGCATCGCTCCCCTACTCCGTCAACGATTTGGTCGGCTGGGCCGCGTCCAGCAGGCCGCCCAGCCACCCCTGCACGTCCTGGGACTGCTTGCCCGGCAGGTAAAGCATGCGGTAGAACGCGCCTCTTCGGGCGAACTCCTCCCGGGAGGCGTCCTGCCGGCCGCAGACCTGGATGACGTAGCAGGCGGCCACCGGCGGCCCCTCCACGGCCACGGCCACTTCGTCCGCCGTCAGCCCGAAGGCCGCCTCGGCAACAGCCGTGCCGGCGCCGCCCATCCCCGGGATCACGCGCCGCCCCCGGGTGAAGAACTCGCTCTCCCGCACCGTCAGAAGCCCCTCGGGCTCCGCGTCGCGCTGTGCCCCGGCGGACGGCGCACCGGGGCCGAGCAGGTTCCTGAGCCGCCCCTCCATCTCGGCGGCGGCCTCTGCGAGCCCGGTCTCCTCGATGCGCTCCTTCAGCTTCCCGGCGAATGTCTCGGCCCGCTCCAGCGCAGCGCGCGTCACGCAATCCCGACGTACCTCGTCCCTGACCTCCTCGAAGGGCCGGGGCGCGGCCGCCGCTCGCTCGAGCACCTGGCAGATGACCAGGTCCTCGCCCGAGGTGAACGCCCGCGGGTAGAACGTGATCGCGCCCTCGTCGAAGGCGAAAGCGGCCACCTCGGCGCCGTAGGGCACGGCCTCCGTCAGTTCAGTGCGGGACAGCAGCTCCCTGCCGCCGGGGACCTGGGCCACCTGGTAGGAAAGCCCGTGCCGGCGCGCCATCTGCCCCAGGGGCAACGGCTGGTTGGCATAGCTGGCGCTGACGGCGTCCAGCTCCTCGAGCACCTTCGCCACCAGCTCCTCCCCCTCGTGGCGGGCTTCCTGCCGGGCCAGCTTCTCGCGGACCTTGTCGGCCGCTTCTTCCAGCGTGAGGTAGCGGTAGCCCTCGGGGGCCTTGTCGGCCTGCCCTTCGCCCTCATCCTCGGCCGGTTCGGCCTCGTCCTCCTCGCCAGCAGTCTCCGCAACGGGCTCCATGAACTCCCGCCTGTGCTCCTCGTAGTAGGCGCCCACCTGGTCGTCGGTCACCTCGGCCTGCCCCGCCAGCTCGTCAAGCGGCACAAGCGTGTACTCCACTTTCACGCGGTCGGGCGCCATGTAACCGATCTTGCCGGTCGTCGGGTCCGGGAGCTGGTCGCTGTGCTCGTCGTAGAACCGCTGCAGCTCCTCGGCGTCCACCTCGACACCCGGCTCGAACCACTCCGAGTCCACCTCGACGAATCGCACCTTCAGCTTCCTGCTATCGTGCGCGTATGTCATCCAGAGCTCGGGCAAGCTCACGGCCACCGCGTCCCGGTGCAGCAGGATGAGCTTGGCGATTCGCGCCAGGTTCACCACGCCGCGGGTCACCTCGCCCTCGGTATAACCATAGACGGTCAAGAAGCTGCGGTATCGCTCCCTGCTGAAACCCCTCAGTTCGAGCAGGGACGGCGAGAGCGTCAGCAGCTCGCCGGCTTCGGCCTGCGTCACCTGGATGCCGACGGCCTCTGCCTCGCGCATCAGCACCAGCATGCGCCAGGCGGCCGGGCTGTTCAGGCTGCGCCCCTGGGCGAAGACGAAGTCGGCGAGGTCCCTGTTCAGCGCAAAGAGCATGGCCATGGCGCGCGGGGTGGGATTGGCCAGCCTCAGAACGCCGAACGCCTTCGGATCGAGCAGGCCCAGCGCGAGGGCCAGCCTCAGGCTGGCGTGCGCCTCGCGCACGTCGGCGTCCGTGACGCCCTCCCCCCTGATCGTGCCCCAGGCCGGCTGGCTGCCCCGCAGCAGCCCCTGCACCGTGCCGAGCACGCCCCAGGCGACCATCAGCATCACCACGAGGCCGGCCAGCAGGTAACGTCGGTGCCTGCGGAACCATCGCGTGAGGTTCAAACGAACGTCCTCCGTAGGCGCTGTCGAGCAGAAGCAAAGGTCCCGATGATACCCAAAGGCCGCCGCATTATCAACGCCACCGGGGGGGCGGCGTTCAGCCCAGTCTGATGCGGCAGAAGCGCCGTCTGCCCACCTTCAGGACGGTGCCGTCTTCGACCGGCACGTCGGCGTCCGGCCCGGCGACGACTTCCAGCGAGTCGGCGTCCCGGCCGAGGCTGACGCCGCCCTGTTCGACGAGCCGCCGCGCCTCCCCGTTGGAGGCGGCCATCTCGGCGAGCCGCAGCAGCCGCACCACCCAGATCGTGCCCTCCCTGACCTCGTGGGCGGGCAGGATGGCCTCAGCCATCTCCTGCGGCAGCCGGCCCTCCCGGAAGACCCGCTCGAACCCCTCGCGGGCGGCCCGGGCGGCGTCTTCGTCGTAGTAGCGGCGGACGATGGCCGAGGCGAGCTCGGCCTTCGCCTCGCGGGGGTGCACCTGCGGCGAGAGCAGCGTCTCCACCCTGTCCAGTGGCAGGTCGGTGGTCAGGACGAAGTACTTCCGCATCAGCTCGTCGGGTATGCTCATCGCCTTGCCGAATATCTCCTCGGGCGGCTCGGATATGCCGATGTAGTTGCCCTTGGTCTTGGACATCTTCTCGCGGCCGTCCAGGCCTTCCAGCAGAGGATTGGTCACGGCCACCTGCGGCTCCTGGCCCATCTGGCGCTGAAGCTCGCGCCCCATCAGGATGTTGAATATCTGGTCGGTGCCGCCCAGCTCCACGTCGCTGCGCACCATCACCGAATCGTAGGCCTGCATCAGCGGGTAGAGCAGCTCGTGCACGCCGATCGGCCGGCCCTCGGCCATACGCTGCGAGAAGTCGTCCCGCTCGATGCAGCGGGCCACGGTGAGCTTGGCGGCGAGCCGGATCACCTCGCCGAACGTCATCCGCGCAAACCAGTCGCCGTTCTTGACCACCTCGGCCTCGTCCATGTCCACGATCTTGCCCACCTGGTCGAGGTAGGTCTGCGCGTGCGCCATCACCTCGTCGTGCGAGAGCTGCGGCCGCATCGCGTTCTGCTCGCTGGGGTCACCCACGGTGGCCGTGTAGTCGCCGATGATGAGCACGGCGTGGTGGCCCAGGTCCTGGAACGTGCGCAGCTTCTGCAGCGGCACGGCGTTGCCGACGTGGATGTCGGGCGCCGTTGGGTCCAGCCCCAGCTTGACGCGCAGCGGCTTGCCTTCCTTCAGGGACCGGCCGATCTTCTGGATCAGCTCCTCTTCGGGAACGATGTCGGCCGCGCCCCGGCGGATGCGGCTCATCTGGTCTTCTGTTGCCTCGGGAATGCCCATGGCGTCCTTGTGTGTCGGGTGATGTCGGGAGCACGGCCGGTGCGACACAGTGTAACGGGCCGACCGCCCGTTTGCACGCGGAGACGCCGCCTTAGCGCGGCAGTCCGAGCCCGCGGATCACGACGATGATCAGCCCGTTATAGGCGGCGTGAGCCGCGATGGGCGCCCAGAGCGTCCCCGTGCGCTCGAAGAGGGCCACGAACGTGAGCGAGAGCACTACCAGGTTTGCCACGCCCCAGGGGTAGAAGTGTACCGCAGCGAAGGCGGCGCTGATGATCAGGGCGGCGGGGATGACGCCGAGCCGCGCCCGCAGCGGCAGGTAGAGCAGCGAGCGGAAGACCACCTCCTCGGCCACGGGCGCCACCAGCACGGCCACCACGCAGGCGAACGCGAGCAGTCTGGGCGACTCGGCTCCGCCGATCATCCTCACCAGCGGCTGGGCGGGCACCTGCTCCCAATCGGTGCCCATCGCGTAGAGCGCGACGCCCACGGCCAGGGCAATGCCCACGTAAGCAAGGGCCCCGGCCGCCAGCACCCGCCATCCGCGCAGCATCCGCCCCCAGCCCGCCCTGCGGAAGCCGAGCAAGCGCCCCACGGGAACGCCTCCGCTCCAGTGTCTCACGAGCCCCCAGACCAGCGCCAGCAGCAGGGCGTTGGCCGCCGTCGCAGCGGCGAGCTGCCCGGCCAGGTCGTCCTCGCCCGCCCCGACGAGAATGGCCGCCACGGTCTGAAGCGCCAGGCCGCAGGCCAGCAAGGCCAGGGCTTCCGGCACACCCCATGGCACCCGCCGGGGCACCTCCGGTGGCTCGGGACTCCCCTGCTGTGCTTCGGTCACCTCTCGCTCCCCCCTACCTGCAGGTGACCCAGACCTTGCGCGTGCGCGGCCCGTCGAACTCGCAGAAGTAGACGCCCTGCCACGTGCCAAGCGCCAGCCGGCCGCCCTCCACCGGCACCATGCAGGAGCAGCCCACCATGCTGGACTTCAGATGCGCGGCGCTGTTGCCCTCCAGGTGCGTGTAGCCGTCCTCGAAAGGGACGACCTTGTTGAGCTCCATGCGCAGGTCGTTCATGACGGAAGGGTCGGCGTTCTCGTTGATGGTGACGCCGGCGGTGGTGTGGGGGACAAAGACCATGCAGAGGCCCTCCTGCAGGCCGCTGGCCGACACTGCCTGCTGCACCTCGGACGTGATGTCTATGAACTCCGTGCGCGAGCCGGTCCGCACGCTGAAGCCTTGCATGAACGGCGACCTCCGGATGGGGCCTTGACCGCGCGGCTTATAGCAGACGCCCCCCACCGCGTCAACGCGCCCTCCGTTTTCCGTTCTGCTTGACTCGCCCTTCGGGTTGGCCGGACAATGGCCCGCGTGAGGCCGCCCGACCCACAGGAGCCGCTTGGCCCCGTCCTGGTCAGCGCCTGTCTGTTGGGGCTCCGCACGCGCTACGACGGGGGCCACTGCCGCCGTCAGGAGGCCCTCGACCTGGCCGACCAGTGCGTGCTCGTGCCGATCTGCCCGGAGCAGTCGGGCGGCCTGCCCACGCCGCGGCCGCCGGCCGAGATAGAGGCGGGCGACGGCCGGGACGTGCTGGACGGCCGCTCGCGCGTGCTGGCGAGCGACGGGCGCGACGTGACGGAGCAATGCGTCCGTGGCGCGCGGATTGTGGCCGACCTAGCAGCGCTCGTGGGGGCACGGCGCGCGCTCCTGAAGGAAGGCAGCCCCTCCTGTGGCGTCCGCCGCATCCGACGGGGCGGCCAGGACGCCGAGGGGCAAGGCGTGACGGCAGGTCTACTACGGCGCAAGGGGGTGCGGATTGACGGAGTCGAGTAGCCGCCCCGAGCCCGATCCCGATGCGCCCTCGCCCTCACCGGCGAGGCACGGCCCTTTGCGCCGCATCTACCTGTGGACGCTTCACTGGGCGGAGACGCCCTACTCGGTGTGGGCGCTGTTCCTGCTGGCGTTCGCCGAGTCGTCGTTCTTCCCTGTGCCGCCCGACGTGCTGCTCATCGCCATGGCGCTGGGCGCGCCGCGCAAGTCGGTTCGGTTCGCCGCTGTATGCACCGTCGGCTCGGTGGTGGGCGGTTGCCTGGGCTACGCTATCGGCGCGTTCTTCTTCGAGACGGTGGGCAGGTGGTTGCTGGAGCGCTACGACTACATGGAGGAGTTCGAGAGGCTGCTGGTCCAGTTCGGCGAGCACGGGGGGCTTTTGGTCTTCATCGCCGCGCTCACGCCCATCCCGTACAAGGTGTTCACCATTGCTGCGGGCGTGAGCCACGAGCACGTGCCGCTGGCGGTGCTGGTCGGGGCCTCGATCGTCGGCCGCGGCCTGCGGTTCTTCGGGTTGGGGGTGCTCTTCCGGCTCTTCGGCAGCCGCATACGGGGCTTCATTGACCGCTACTTCAACTTGCTGACCGTCGCGTTCGTCGTCCTGTTGGTGCTCGGCTTCGTTTGTGTTAAGCTGTTTGCCGGGGGCAGCGGCCGGGAGGCGCCGCCGGCGGAGCAAGCGCCGGCCGAACGGCTGCCTGCCGCGCAGCCCGGCCCGTCCGCCGGCCTGAAGAGTGAGAGTGCCATGCTCGCAGAGAGAGCGCGCAGCACTTTGATGCGCATAGCCCGGGCCTCCGTCGAGGCGGCCGTCAAGGGCGAGCCGAAGCCCCGCTTCAACGTGGAAGACCCGGAACTGGGCGGCCACCAGGGGGCGTTCGTCACGCTGCGCACGCACGGGCAGCTCAGG
>LJUE01000128.1 GCA_001303885.1 Planctomycetes bacterium SM23_32
AGGCCGGCCTGCGACGGCTCGTGGAACTCGCCGACCACCGGCCACTCGTCAACGACCCGTATGCCGGCGTGCTCGAGGAACTGGCCCATGTATTTCAGCGCCGGCACGGCCTCCCGCGCCCCCGTGTGCGGCCCTCCGTAGGTGCAGAAGACCACCCCGAAGCAGTCCTTGCGCTCCGGCGCGGCGGCGTCAACGCGGACGCGCGCGCGCTGTTGCTCTTTGAGGAACGCGATGACGGGCTCCGGCGGCAGGAACTGGTAGACGGGCGCCCCCAGCAGGACCAGGCCGTAGGCGTAGTAGTCCACCGCGAGGCCAGGGCTTATCTCCACCAGGTCGGCGGCCACGTCCAGCTCGCCCAGCAAGCCGTGCAGGGCGAGGGCCACCTTCCGCGTGTTGCCGCCTGCGCTCCAGAACAGCGTCAGGGCACGGCACTCGTCAGCCGCCATCTATGTCTCCCCCGGGCTAGGCGTGAGGCCCACCATAGCAGAAGGCGCGGCGCCCTGCAATGACGCAACGACGCCCCCTTTGACAGGCGGGCGCGATGCTGTAGAATGGCCCGCGTGAGCTTTGCCGATCACCCGGTGCGGCGTCTGCCAGGGAGGTGAACCGTGGCTAAGGTCAGATTGCAGTGCCCGAGCTGCGGCAGCGAAGTGGAGCTCGGGGACATAGAGTGCAAGAACTGCGGCGTCAACCTGAAGAGCGGCGAGACGTATGAGACGCGGGTCAAGCAGGCCAAAGGAAAGGCCACGCACCCCGAGCAGTTCGCCGGCCGCGTCTACATGGGTGTGACGGTCGCTTTCGCCCTGTGCGCCTTCGCCGGGCTGATGTACCAGCGGGCCGTCGAGAAGACCATCAAAGACCGGCCCGACCTGTTCAAGTATCCCGTCCTGAAGCTGGAAGAGATAGACGGCCTGGTGGCCATGGGCAGCAGCGCCAGGGATACGGGCGACGCGGACGTGGCCCTGCAGCGGTTCAAGAGGGCCCGCAAGGAGACGGAGGACCTGATCTCCTGGCTCGTGGCGCACGACAAGGGCATCAAGCTGGAACAGCTCTATTCGTCGGAGTCGGCCCTTCAGGCACCACCCGGCAGCCGCCGCAAGCCCGAGGAACCCGAGTACAACAAGCGACTGGCCAAGCGGATCCTGCAGAACCTGAAAGCCAAGGCCGAGCACAAGCTCAACGAGATCCCCACCACGTGACCGAGCCGGTCACCGCAACCGGAGGGCGAGCGCAGTGAGCGAGGAGGTCCAGGACGTCAACGATGCCGATTTCGAAAGCCAGGTCCTGAAGTCGGACGTGCCTGTGCTGGTGGACATGTGGGCGCCCTGGTGCGGCCCGTGCAGGATGGTCTCCCCCGTCATCAAAGAGATAGCCCGGGACAACGCCGGCAGGATCAAGGCGTTCAAGATGAACGTGGACAACAACGCCGAAACGGCGGCCAAGTTCGGCATCAGCGCCATCCCCACGGTGCTGGTCTTCAAGGGCGGCCGGGAGGTGCAGGGCCTGCGCATGGTCGGCGCTCAGCCGAGAGGCGTCTACCAAAGGGCCGTCGAGGACGCGCTGTCGGGCTGAAGCGGCCGACGGCAGCTCTCCGCGCAATGAACAACGCGGGCCGCTCTCTGCGACCCGCGCTTCGTCCTGACGGCCCGCCCGCCGGGTGCGTCAGGCCCCCTTCTGCTGCCCGGCCCCGTTCTCCTTCTCATTGCCGGCCGGCTCTTCGGACACGGCGACCGTCGGGGCGACCTCCTCTTCGGCGGCCGGCCCCCTCTCCTGCTCGACGAGCTCGAACAAGACCTGCGGCGCGTTGTCGCCCAGACGGTTGCCCGTGAGCCGCAGGGAGCGTTCAACGCCCGCCATCCCGTAGGTCAGCTCGGATATGGCGCTCACCTTGGCGCCCACGGGCACTCCGAGCCGGCTGCCGCCGAGCTTGACGATGCGCGTGTAGCCGCCGGGACGATCCGCGTAGCGCTGCGCGAGCGACTGCGCCTCCTCTCGCCAGCGCCCCTCGCCGAAGAGCTTCCGCACCATCTCGCCGTCCTGCAGGCGCTGGACTGCCAGGCGGTAGTAGCGCAGGTAGCGTGCCCGGTCGTCGCGGTCGCCGGTGTCCTTAAAGGGCAGCGCCCTGCGGGCCAGCGTGATGAGGCGTTCGACGAACGGCCGCACCTCCTTGGCCTTGGCCGGGGTGGTAACCACGCGCTCGCGCCTCAGCAGGGCGGCGGCCAGGTTGCGGCGCAGCGCCTGGCGATGGCTCGCCGTACGGTTGAGCTTGCGTCCTTTGTTGCGGTGCCTCATGGGTGAACGTCTCTGCTCTTCTCAGAAAAGGGGGGGCGGCGCCCCGCAGACGACTACTCCTTGCTCGCCTGCGGCGCCAGCATGCCCACCTCGAGGCCCTGCTCGGCCAGCTTGTCAGCCAGCTCCTGAAGGGTGACCTTGCCGAAGTTGCGCATCTCCAGGAGGTCGTCTGCCGACCTGGTCAGAAGCTCGCCGACGGTCTTGACGCCCTCCGCCTCCAGGCAGTGGGCGGCCCGGGCGCTGAGGTCAAGGGCCTGGACGGGCATGGAAAGCTTCGACGCCGGCACCTCGGGCATGCCGAGGCTCTTGATCTCGGGGATCGGCTCGGGCTCCTCCTGGGGGAGCTGTCGGCCGAGTTCGAAGTACTCCACGAATGGGTTCATGTGCTTGCGCAGTATCTTGGAGGCCTCCACCAGCGCCATCTCCGGCCCCACGACGCCGTTGGTGTGGATCCGCATGATCAGCCGGTCGTAGTTGGTCTTGCGGCCGACGCGGCAGTCCTCCACCTGGTAACTGACCCGCCTGATCGGCGAGAACAGGGCATCCACGGGGATGATGCCGATCTCGGTAGGCAGGTCCTCGTGCTCCTCGGACGGCACGTAGCCGCGCCCCTTGCGCACGTACATCTCGCAGGCGAAGTCCGCGTCGGCCGTCAGCGTGGCGATGGCCTGCTGGGGGTCCACGATGTCCACGTCGGGGTCGGGCTCAATGTCGCCGGCCCTGACCACGCCCTCCTTGTCGGCCTCCAGCCTGAGGACCTTCTCCTCATCCGGGTGCAGGCGCAGCAGCAACTCCTTGATGTTGAGCACGATCTCGGGGACGTCTTCCAGCACGCCTTCGATGGTGCTGAGCTCCTGCTGCACCCCCCTGAACTTGACGGCGACGACGGCGGAACCTTCGATGGACGACAGGAGCACGCGCCGCAGGCTGTTGCCCAGGCTGTGGCCGAAGCCGCGCTCGAAAGGCTCGGCCATGAACTCGCCGTAGGTACCGGTGAGCGTTTCCTGATCGACCCGCATCTGCACGGGCAACTCCAGACCGCGCCACCTTACTCTGACTGCCATCTATGTCTCTCCCATTGCCCCTTTGCGGAAAGCGACAAGAGCCCGCACACCCGGGCCGCCGGTCAGCGCGAGCAGAGCTCCACCACGAGGCCCTCCTCGACCTCGACGGTCACGTCGTCCCGGACCGGCAGGCGCAAGACGCGGATCGTCAGGTCGGCGTCATTGACCTCCAGCCAGCCGGGGGCCGGATGGCCGGTCTGCTCGCGGCGCGCACGCACCACGTCCAGCGTGGCGTCCACCAGCTCGGGACGCACCACGTCCCCCTCGTCTACCAGGTAGTTGGGCACGTCCACCGTCCGCCCGTTCACCTGGACGTGCCGATGGGTGATCATCTGGCGCGCCTGCGCCCTGGAGATGGCGAAGCCGCAGACGGTGAGCACGTTGTCCAGCCGGCGCTCGAGCAGCGAGAGCAGGTTCTCGCCCGTGTTGCCGCGCCCCCGCTGGGCCTGCTCGAAGTAGCGGAGGAACTGCGCCTCGAGCACGCCGTAGTAGCGTTTGCACTTCTGCTTCTCCCTCAGGCGCACGGCGTAGTCGCTGGGCCGCCCGCGACGCCAGCCGTGCATCCCCGGGCGCTTGGTGCGCCCCTCGATGGGGCACTTCGCCGTGTGGCAGCGCGCGCCTTTCAGGAAGAGCTTCACCCCTTCCCGCCGGCACAGCTTGCACTTCGATCCCGTGTACCTGGCCATGCGTTACCGCTTTCTGAGTTCAAGTCCTCTCTGTGGCCACGTGCGGGGCGCCGCCCACCGCTCAGACGCGGCGCCGCTTGGACGGACGGCAGCCGTTGTGCGGCAGGGGCGTCACGTCCTCGATGCTGTGAATGGACAGCCCGGACCCCTCCAGGGCCGTAATGGCCGACTCGCGCCCCGACCCGGGGCCCTTGACCTTGATCTCAAGCTCCTGGATGCCGAGCCGCTTCGCCTTGTCGGCCACGCGCTCGGCCGCGCGCTGAGCGGCAAACGGCGTGCTCTTGCGCGCGCCTTTGAAGCCCACCGACCCGGCCGTCTCGAAACAGACCACCTCGCCCTTCAGGTCGGTGATGGTGATGCGCGTGTTGTTGAACGTGGCGTGCACGTGGGCGATGGCCCGCGAGCCGACCCGTCGCGTTGCACCTTTGCTCTTTGCCATACTCGTGGTCCCTCGGTCGTGCTACTACTCGTCCTCGCCGATGACGCCGGGGCAGAACTGCTCCAGCTTCGGCTTGACGCCGAAGAGCGCCTTCAGGCGCCTGTAGTCCGCGTCCCGCCCCGGCTTGGGGTCGCGGCGCAGCTTGCGGGCGCAGATACACAGGTTCTTCGGCGTCAGCCGCGGCGAGCCGATCTCCAGCATTTCAACGTGGTAGCCCGCGCTGCGCAGGAACTGCGCCCGCAGCACGTCGGTGAGCAGGTTCGCCAACCGGTAACGCACCGGGCCGAACTCCGTCATCGCCGTGAGCGGATGCCCGGACTTGATCTGTCCGCGGATCTGGTTCTGACAGCACGGCACCGCCATGACCAGGGGCGCGCCCAGCTGGATGCCCTTGGCGATGGCCTCATCGGTGGCCGTGTCGCAGGCGTGCAGCGCTATCACCAGGTCGAAGCCCTGCTCGTCCTGGAACAGCAGCGTGCGCTCGGCCACGAAGCGCGCATCCTTCAGGCCCGCCCTGTCGGCCAGCTGCCGGCACTTCGCCACCAGGTCGGCGTTCACGTCCACGCCGACCAGCCGGGCCTGCTTGCCCGTCAGTTCGGGCAGCAACAGGGCCAGGACGATGCCCAGGTAGCTCTTGCCGCAGGAGAACTCGGCAATCCGCACGGTATCCTGACTGGCCAGGAAGCGGCGGACGTATTTCAGTATCCACACACAGAACCCGGCGACTTCGCCCAGCTTCTTCGACTTCCTGGCGTCGCCGCGCGCCTGCGGACCGAGCAGCTCGATGGCTTGCAGCAGGTCTTCCCTGGCCAGCAGGTGCGCCACCAGTTGCGATCGTTCCACGCCGTCACCTGGAGCGTCGTGCGTGGGCCGGACTCAGTGGCCCAGCTCCTTGACGCCCTTCTTGCCGGCCACGGTGCGCTTCTTGCCCTTGCGCGTGCGGGCGTTGGTCCGGGTCCGCTGGCCGCGCACGGGCAGGCCCTTGCGGTGGCGGATGCCCCGGTAGCAGTTGATCTGACGAAGCCGCGCGATGTTGGACGCCTCCAGCCGCCTCAGCTCGCCCTCGATGATGAAGTTCTTATCTATGTAGGCGGCGATGCGGCTCAGCTCGTCTTCCGTCAGCTCATGCGCCCGCTTGTTGCTGTCCACGTCCAGCACCTCGCAGATGCTCTGTGCGGACGTCCGGCCGATGCCGTAGATGGAGGTCAGCGCGATGGCGATGCGTCTGTCCGCCGGTATGTCTACTCCGACCAGGCGTGGCATAGCTCTAAGAACACCTCCCGCTCAGGCGGGCAGGGCCCCCGTCAGCCCTGCCGCTGCTTGTGCTTCGGGTTGCGGCAGATGACCCTCACGACGCCCTTGCGCCGTATGATCTTGCAGTCCTCGCACATCCTCTTCACTGACGATCGGACCTTCATCGCTGCTTTCCCCGGGCTGCCACGGGCAGCTAAAGGACACAGGCCGCCGGCCGGCTTGCCGCCCGGCGCCCCTAATCCCGCCACACGATCCGGCCCTTGGCCAGATCGTAAGGAGACATCTCAATCGTGACCGTGTCGCCCGGCAGGATCCGGATGAACCTCATCCTCATCCGTCCGGAGACATGGGCCAGGACCTCGTGCCCATCCTCGAGTTCGACGCGGAACATCGCGTTGGGCAGGGCCTCTTTCACCTTGGCCTGGACTCTGATGGGCTCTTCTTTGACCATAGTCGGCCCAATTCGGCGATTATATCATCTAAAGTGCTTCGCCGCAACTGCCTTACGCCAGAGCCGCCGGCGCTCCTTCAGGGCAGCGTCAGTATGACGGCTCCCGTCTCGCCGACGGCCACCGTGTGCTCGAAGTGGGCCGAGAGCTTGCGGTCGCGCGTGACAACGGTCCAGCCGTTCCCCAGCACCTGCGTGCGCTCGGTCCCCTCGTTCACCATGGGCTCGATGGCCACCGTCGCCCCGGCCGGCAACACCACGTCGCGCTGGGCAAGGCGCGAGGCGACGAAGTTCGGCACCTTCGGTTCCTCGTGCAGCGCCCGACCGATGCCGTGCCCCGTGTAGTCCGTCACCACTCGGAAGCCGTGCGCCTCAACCACCTGCTGAACGGCGGCCGAAATGCGGCTCACCCGCACGCCGGCCCGCACGGCCGCGATGCCGGCGTTCAGGGATTCCCGGGTCACCTGCATCAGCCGTCGGGCCGCCTCGGTGATCTCACCGATGGCCACCGTCACGGCCGCGTCGGCGTAGTACCCGTCCCACACGGCGCCCACGTCCGCCTTCAGCAGGTCGCCCGCCTCCAGCTGGCGGGGGCCCGGAATGCCGTGCACCACCTCTTCATTGAGGCTGGTGCAGATGTGGGCCGGAAACCCGCGATAGCCCTTAAAGGCGGCCTTGGCGCCCTCCTGCTCCATGTAGTC
>LJUE01000129.1:0-3090 GCA_001303885.1 Planctomycetes bacterium SM23_32
CCTGGCCGCCTACCTGTGTTCGGTGTCGTTAAGCGGCAGAGAGACCGCCATTCTGCGAAGCCCACGGGCCCAGAGGGCGGGCAGCCTAGGCGAATCCGAAGCATCGATGGCGACCACCTTGTCCCCCGTCCTGAGCCGCCATACCTGCCACGCCAGGCCGAAGCAGCCTTTCCGCACGGTCCCGCCCTGAGCGGCGCCAGGGAGAAGCCATCCTCTCGGCCTCAATCAGCGGGGGCGGTCACGTCGCCGCCCAGGCTCTGGACGATGCCGGTGAGGTTCGGCTTGAGCTTGACGGTCAGCTCGATGGTCTCGTCGTAGCAGCGCTGGCCGAGCACGCGCCCGTTCTCGTGCAGCCAGGAGACGAGTCGGCCGTTGCCCACGCCGGCCCGCACGACCATCTCCTCCTCGCGGTCGGTCAGGAGCCCACCCACGCGCTGCGCCAGCTCGCCGAGCCCCCGGCCCGTCACGGCGCTGGTGCAGATGACGTCTCCCATCAGCCTGCGCAGCAGCTCCACCTCCGAGGCGTCCTCCACCAGGTCCATCTTGTTGAGCACGTAGATGGTGGGCCGGTCGAGGCACCCGATCTCCTCCAGCACGGCGTTGACGGCGCGGATCTCCTGTTCGCCCTCGTGCTTGGAGGTGTCCACCACGTGGAGCAGCAGGTCGGCCTCGCGTGCCTCCTCGAGGGTGGCGTGGAAGGAGGCGGCCAGGTGGTGGGGGAACTTGCGCACGAACCCCACCGTGTCGCTCAGGACCACCTGGCGGCCGTCCGCCAGCTCCCAGCTCCGCGTGCGCGTGTCGAGGGTCTCGAACAGGCGGTCGCGCACGGGGACGCGGGCGCCGGTCAGTGCGTTGAGCAGGCTGGACTTGCCCGCGTTGGTGTAGCCGACCAGGGCCACCATGGGGAACCGCTCGTGGCGGCCGGCGGCGGTGGTGTGGCGGCGGCGGCGGATCTTCTCCAGGCTCTCTTTGAGGTCGTGTATGCGGCGCTGCACGACCCGGCGGTCCATCTCGAGCGTATGCGGCGCTGCACGACCCGGCGGTCCATCTCGAGCTGCTTCTCGCCGGGTCCGCGCACGCCGATGCCGCCGCCCACGGGGCCGCCCAGCGTGCCGCCCGCCGTGCGGTCCAGGTGCGTCCACATGCGGGTGAGCCGGGGGAACTCGTACTCGAGCTGGGCCAGCTCCACCTGGAGCTTGGCCTGCCGGGTGCGGGCATGGGCGGCGAAGATGTCCAGGATCACCTCGCTGCGGTCCACCACCTTCACGTCCAGGGCCGCTTCGAGCGCCTTGACCTGCGAGGGGCTCAGCTCGTCGTCGCAGACGACGACGTCCGGTTCGGTCTGCGCGCAGAGGGCCTTCAGCTCGCCGAGCTTGCCCTTGCCGACGTAGTGACGGGGATGGGGCGCGCTGCGCCGCTGACGAAGCCGGCCGACGACGACGGCGCCGGCCGTGCGCACGAGGCTCTCGAGTTCGCTGAACGTCTCGTCGGCCTCAGACTTCTCCCAGTGGGGCGACGCCTGCACCAGCACGGCGCGTTCGGCCCGCAGCCCCAGGTCCGTCCGCTTCAGGTCAGCCATGCAGTCCCTTTCACACAAGACAGCGGGTGCCGGCGCTCGCCATGGGGCGCCGCGTATCTATTATACGCCACCGGCGCTGATCCGCCACCCCCTGGGCGCCCGGCCGCTGCGCCGGCGGCGCCGTGAGGGTATAATCGCCGGGCTGACTCCAGGGGAAGGGGAGGGCTCTTGGGACCGCAGCTGGCGGTGCTGTTCGGCTCGGCGTTCGTGGTGGCCCTGTCCGGCGCCATGATGCCGGGGCCGGTGCTGTTCGCCACGGTGCGCTGGGGCGTCCGGCACGGCCGCTGGGTGGGGCCGGCCATCGTGGCCGGCCACGCCGCGGTGGAAGTGCCGCTGATGCTGGCCATCATCTTCGGGCTGGGGGAGGTGCTGGCGCGCCCCTCCTTTGTGGGCGTGGTGGGCCTGCTGGGCGGGGCAGCGCTGCTGGGCATGGGGGTCCTCATGCTGGCGGCCACGCCTACCATCGAGCTGCCGGGGCCGCCCGACCCGGCGGCCGGTCCGCCCGCCCCGGCCGCCTGGCACATCGTGGCCGCGGGAGCGCTCACCTCCCTCGCGAATCCCTACTTCCCGCTTTGGTGGGGCACGGTGGGCATGAACTTCCTGGTGCACGCCCGGCCCCTCGGCGCGTCGGGCTACGTGGTCTTCTACGTCGGCCACCTGCTGGCCGACCTGGCCTGGTACGGGGCCGTCTCCGAGTCCGTGCACCACGGCCGGCGCCTGCTCTCCGACCGCAGCTACCGCTGGCTGGTCGGCGCGTGCGGCGTGCTGCTGATAGGGTTCGCCCTGTTCTTCGCGCAGCGGGGCTGGCGTTTCCTGGCCGCCTCCTGACGCGCCCGGCGCAGACCTGCCCTCCGCTACGAGAGGGTCACGCGGACAATGGCCCAGGGCGGCAGGTCGAACTCGACCGACTGCTCGTCCTGCCCGTCCGCGCGCACCGGAAGCTCCTCCGGCACGACGGCCGCCGCCTGCCGGAGCCGCTCGACCTGCTGGCGGTTCAGGTAGTGGGGCTCGCCCATCTCCTGCCAGGCCGCCTTGGCGCAGGCATGCCGTGCATCCACGCGCTCGATGGTGGCCGTGAGCGGCCCGTCCGTCCGCTGCACGATCAGGCGCACCCGCGCCCGCTCCATGCCCGAACGCGGGACGTCGTAGTTCCACACCAGCGCATGGGTCACCGCCCCTCGCCCGACGACCAGCGCCTCCACGGTCCGCCCGGCGCCCTCTACCGGCAGCCGCTCGTCGCCCAGCTCGTGCAGGAAGCGGAACGCGTGGTAGGAGGGCTTCTCGATGCCGTGCAGCGTCAGCAGCCCGAACCCGCCGTGGAAGGGCTGCGAGGGGAGCGGCGCCTCCTCGAACACGTCGCTGAACGTCCAGAACGCGTAGCCGTCGGTCAGGCCGTCGTTGTCGGCGATGGTCTTCAGGATGAAGGCCGCCGCGTAGGCGTCGTCGTGGTAGGGGTCGCGGCAGCTCGGCGAGGTGTTCCACTCCGTGTAGTAGAGCGGCAGGTCGCCGGC
>LJUE01000129.1:3099-11489 GCA_001303885.1 Planctomycetes bacterium SM23_32
GGCAGGTCGCCGGCCCACTGGCGCGTCTCCCTCACCCACTCGGTCAGTATGCCGCGTGGTGAGGCGGCCATCGCCTCTTCCATGTCCATGTCGTGGCCGATGGCCACGTCGGTGGGGTAGTGGTGCGTGGAGACGAAGTCGAGGGGCACGTCGCTGCGTCGGCAGAACTCGATCAGCTCGCTCACCCATCCGTCGCGGGCCGTGGCCGGCCCGCCCACGCGAAAGGCCGGGTTGACGGCCTTCACGGCGGCCGCGCTGCGGCGGTAGAGCTCGAAGTACTGCTCCTGCGTGCCGGCCCAGAAGTAGTCGAGGTTCGGCTCGTTCCAGACCTCGAAGAACCAGCGCGCCACCTCCTCGTGTCCGTAGCGGTCGGCCAGGTGGCGCGCCAGGTGGATCACCAGGTGCTCCCACTGATCGAAGTCCCGCGGCGGGGTCACGTTGCCCCGGTAGTGGAAGACGGTCCTCTCGCCGGAGGCCAGGACCGTGGGCATGAAGCTCAGCTCGATGAACGGCTTCATGCCGATCTCCAGAAGGAAGTCGAAGACCAGGTCCACGTTGTGGAAGTGGTGCTCGGGCCGCTCGGGGCTGCCGACGCAGACGCTCATGTCGTCGTTCAGCAGGCCGTGGAAGCGCACGTAGCGGAATCCGAGCTCCTCGTGGCACTTGCGCAGGTGCGCCTGCCAGTCCGCCCGCAGGGCCAGCGCCGCGTGGCCGCTGCCCACGCACGTCTCATAGTAGTGGCGGAACGGCGCGGCCGTCGCCGCCAGGTCCACCTTCAGATCCACCGTCTGCTCGCCCATCGGTGCCGTCCTCCGACATGCGCGGAAAGGCGTTCTCCCCCTCCCGCCCCGCGGCGCGCACTCATGTCCCTACAGCTCGATAAGGCGCCCGGCCCCCTCGGCGAACGCCTCGAATATGCGCGTCACCTGCCAGGCGTGCTCCAGGTGGCCCTTGGCCGGCGGGCGGCCCTCCAGCACGGCGCGGGCAAACTCCTCCACCTCGCCATAGAAGCCCTGGAGGAACAGCCCCTTGTTGTAGAGCTGGCCCAGAGAGAACTCCGGCTCCCAGACTGCGCCCGCCTCCTGCGGCCCGCCGGCGTAGTAGCTGGGCGTGTCGCCATAGCCGACCGGCGGCGAGCGGTGGAGGGTCACCCGCAGGTTGTTCTCCACCAGGACGTGGCGGCCGCCTTCGCCCACGATCAGCGTCCGCTCCATGCCGGCGTTCAGGGACGCTCCCTGAGTGAGCGCCAGGGAGGCCACCAGGCCGGAGGCGTAGGTGAACGTGGCCGCGCCCGCGCCGGTTGCGCCCCGCTCGTAGTAGAGGGTCTCGGGCATGCCGGCCAGGAAGACGAGCAGCGAGGCCGGGTGGCAGATGTGGTCCAGGAAGCCCGTGGCCGCCCGGGAGGCCCGGCCCTCCCGTAGGAACCCGGCCAGCTCCTCGGCCGGGGGCACGTGCTGCGGATACTGAAGGCAGATCAGCCCCGCCCTGCCAAACTCCTCGCCCGCCATCAGCTCCCGCGCCTTCTCGTTGGCGGGCGCGAACATCTTCTTGAAGCCCACCACCACGTGGCGGCCGGCGGCCCGCGCCGCCTGCTGCATCGCCTCGATCTCGGCGCAGCACGCCGCCGGGGCCTTCTCCATCCACACGTGACAGCCCGCCTTCAGGCGCTCCACGGCCAGCTCGGGATACGTCGGCCGGCCGCCCTCGTCGTAGCCGGTCACGATGAAGACGGCGTCGGGCCTTTGCGCCTCCAACATGGCTCCGTAATCGGTGTAGGAGGCCGGAGCGCCGAACTGCCGCGCAAAGGCGCCCGCCTTCTGCTCGTCCAGGTCGCACGTGGCGACCAGGTCAACCGGCGCGAACTGGAGGGTGGGGTAGATGTTGCGGAACGCGTGCGAGCCGCAGCCGATGAAGCCGGCCCGCACCCGCGGCTCGTCGGAGAGCTGACCGTGAAACCCGATGCGCATGGCGCCGTCCTCGGCGTGGATTCGCAGCCGCCCCCTCGCAGCCCCCTTTCTACCACCCTCGGGAAGGCAAACGCAACAGCGCGGCCCGGCGTTACCTCGGCTTGCGTTGACAAGCCGGCCGCCCTTCAAGTAGGTTGTCCCGTCCGAACCGCAACCCGATCCCCCATACGGAGCACATCGTCATGGCCCAGTCAGTCAGGGTGGGCGTCATCGGCACGGGCGGCATCGCGCTGCGCCAGGCCCAACGGCTCGCACAGATCGAGGACGTGGAGATCGTCGCCGGCTGCGACATAAGCAAGCAGAACCTGAGCCGCTTCGTCGAGGCCTACGAGGTCCCGCACACGTTCGAGGACTTCAACGACATGGTGCAGCTTGACGCCATGGACGCCGTCACCGTCTGCACGCCCAACTTCATGCACAAGGAGCCGACCGTCGCCGCGCTCAAGGCCGGCAAGCACGTCATGGTGGAGAAGCCCATGGCGATGAACGCGCAGGAGGCCCAGGAGATGGTGGACGCCGCCGAGCAGAGCGCGGGGCGGCTGACGATGGGCTTCCAGTACCGCCTGGGCCCGGCGGCGCAGACGCTCAAGCGGTTCGTGAACCAGGGCCGGCTCGGCAAGGTGCTGGTCGCCCGCTGCCAGGCGCTGCGGCGCCGCGGCATACCCAGCTGGGGCGTCTTCGGGCGGAAGGAGCTCCAGGGCGGCGGCCCGCTCATTGACATCGGCGTGCACATCATGGAGTGCGCCCACTACCTGATGGGCGAGCCGACACCGGTGGCCGCGAGCGCGCAGATGTTCACCTACCTGGGCGACAGGGAGCCCGCCGCCGAGGCGCCATGGGGGGCGTGGGACTGGCAGACCTACACGGTCGAGGACCTGGCCGTCGGGCTGATCCGGTTCGACAACGGCGCCGTGATGTCGGTCGAGGCGAGCTTCGCCGCCCACATCAAGGACAACGTCTTCAACTGCCAGCTCATGGGCGAAGGGGGGGGCTGCGTGCTGCACCCGCCGACGCTGTTCACCGACGAGGCCGGCACGATGATCAACATCGAGCCGGGCTACATGGCCGACTACGAGTCCATGGACAAGAAGATTGACGACTGGATTGCCGACATCCGGGGCGAGCGGCCGACGCAGTGCCCGGCGGTGAGCGGGCTGAACGTGCAGAAGATGCTCGACGGCCTCTACGCCAGCGCCAAGGCGGGCCGGGAAGTGGCAATAGAGTAGTCGAGGATTCGCCATGGTCAGCTGTCGGCCGTCAGCGGCCGGGGCTTGCCCTCCAAGGCCCCGCGGCCGCGGGACGAAGGAGGGTCAGTCGAGGACGTAGACCGGCGCCACGCCGCAGTCGGGCTCCGAGAGGCTGAGCTTCTGGGCTGGGGGCGGCTACGCGAGCGGCGGCGACTGCCGGGCGGCCCCGAAGGGCTGCAGGCCCCACTTCTCGAAGCAATCAGGACTTGCCATGCTGCGTGAGCTGACGAAGGAAGACTGGATGAAGATGCTGGGGATACCGCAGGCCCGGATCCCGCAGGCCCTGGTGATGTGGGGGACGAGAGCCCTGAAGACGCGCTATGCCGCGATGCGGGAACGGTTCACGCAGGTGCTTGACGTCCGTGCGCCGAACGGGCTTCTTGAGGACGTGCTCATCGGGAGCCTCGGGGATGCTGACGTGGCGTACGCATCGGTCTATGGTGCGCCCATGGCATCCGAGGTCGTGCACGTGTTCGGGATGCTCGGTACCCCCCTCGTGATCCAGATCGGCACGTGCGGGGGGTTCGCCGAGGGGCTGGAGGCCGGCGGTCTCTTCGTCCCAGAGGAAGCATACTGCGGCGAGGGAGCATCTCAGTACTACAAGACGAGTGGCAAGACGGTGGCTGCTACGCTCACCTTTGCGGACGAGGCAGAGAGCTGTGGCTGCCGGATCCCCCTGACGACCGGCAGGATGTACACGACCTCCGCCCTGTTCGCCGAGAGCAGGGACGACATTGAGCGCTGGGCTCAGCAAGGCTTCGCGGCGGTCGACATGGAAACCGCCGCGACGTTCTCGGTGGCAGAGCACTTCGGGATGGACCGGGGCGCCCTCCTTGCGGTGTTCGATAACCCTCGTGGCCGGAACCACATCCTGAGCACGGAGTCTGACAAGGAAGCAAGCCGAGCCGCCGCCCAGCGGGCGATGGTTGACATAGCCCTTGCGGCGATTGAGAGCCGGGTCCAGACAGGCGGCGAACAGGGCGCTGCGTAAGAGCGGGACGCCTTGTGTAGCCCAAGCGTCCGCGCCGAGGCGGGCCGGCACATGGCGATAGAGTAGTCGAGAGTTGGGGGTTGTCAGTTGTCGCCGCCCGGCGGGGCGGGGCTTGCGGCAAACTCGCCCTTGTGTGCCTCCCACCACGTCTGTCAGGCGCGTTGGGTTGCCGGGGGCGGGCTCACCGGCTAAGCTGCTTTCCGACGTCGGCGCCGTGCCGGCGAGCCGCGGAGCCAGGATGGCCGGGGCAGCACGCGAGACGGCCGGCACGGGGAGCGGGCCTCTGGCGAGGACAGGGGGTGAGAGGATGTGCAAGTGGCTGAGGCGGGTCGGGTCCCTGGCGTTTGTGCTGGGTTTCTTCGGCGTCCTCTTCGCGGTGGTGCCGTGGTACGTCACGGTGCTCAGTGACCCCAACGTGGGCGGGCCGCTTCCGTTGTGGGTCAGGACGGCCGTCTACCTGCTGCTCGGAGGCGTTGCCGTCGTGCTCGTCTCGGTCGCCCTTGAGCAGCGCCGCTACCGGCGGGAAGCCGTCGAACCCGGCGTGGCAGCCATGCCCGAGGGCATCCTACTGCAGAACACCGACCACGTCCCCGGGCGCCGCACAGCCGAGGCCCTCGGCCTGGTGAGGGGGCACACGATCTACGCCATCTGGCTGGGGAAGGACATCTCCGCCCTGGTCAGGTTGCTGCTCGGCGGGGAGCTGATCGAGTACACGGAGATGATGGGCAAGGCCCGCGAAGTGGCGCTGCAGAGGATGCTCGAGCAGGCGGCCGACCTGGGCGCCGATGCCGTCGTCAACGTGCGCTTCATGACCACCAGCGTGATCGGGAGCGCCGCGGAGCTGCTGGCTTACGGGACGGCCGTCACGCTGGACCCGGCGCCGGCGTAAGGCCAGCGGCGTGACACGGGCGCCGCTGCCTGTCCCGCCGGGACAGAGGCGTTTTCAGGCGAGGACGTAGACGGGCGCCACGCCGCAGTCGGGGTCGGAGAGGCTGAGCTTCTGGCCGCGGAAGATGCGGCCGTAGACCGGGCCGATGACGATGTCGCTCTCGTGCGCCGCGCAGAGCACGCGCACGTCGAAGCGCAGGTCGGAATCGCCGCCCCACCGGCCCGCCTCGAAGTAGCCCTGCACCACGCTGTCGCCGTCCAGCATGCGGCGGCGCAGGATGTGGCCCGTCTGCTGGGAGGACGAATCCGGTCGCAGCACGGTCACCCCGCGCCCACCGCCCCCGAGCGCGTCCTTCACCACCAGCGTCAGCCCCTGCTCGAGCATGTAGTAGCAGGCCGGCTCGATGCGCTCGTCCAGCGGCGCCGACCAGAGCAGGTTCTCGCGCAACACCTTCGACTCGGCCTCGTCCGGGGCGAGCAGGCGCTGCGCGGCCGGATCGGCGAGCACCGCGAGGAACCCCTTGCTCGTGAAGAGGAACGCGTCGAGCGGCGGAAAGGTCTTGACCAGCCCCTCGCGGACGGCCGCGAGGAGCGGCGAACCCTCGGCGACCTCGGCCCACTCGGACAGGTTCTCCTCGACGTAGAGCAGGTCCACGCGGCCCCCGCCACGCAGGTGGAGGGCGTCCCGGCGCAACGCCAGGTCGCGCTCGTGGCAGAGCGGGACGGTCAGCCCGAACTCCTCTTCGATCCGCCGTGCCACCCGCTCGACCTCGTCCGCGTTGAACATGTCCTCGTCGCAGAAGCCGCGCAGGAAGGCGAGCACGCCCGCCTCGGGATCGTGCAGCGGCTTGAGCCCCTCGCGATAGAGGAACGTGGCGAAGTCCGCCTCGACGGGGCGCTCCACCGGGCCCAGCCGGTCGCGCAGGAGCGGGAAGAGCGCCTCGTCGGCCAGGCGCGCGTAGTGGCCGTAGCCGACGGCGCAGTTCAGCTCGATGAGCTTGACGCGTTCGCCGTCTACGTGCAGGTCGGCCGCGAAGAAGATGCGCCCGGACGGAGACCGGGGCGGCAGCAGCGGGCGAAGGCCCTCGGGCACGAAGCTGACGAGCCGCCCGTAGAAGGCGTCGTCCTCGGCGGCTACGCGCCGCGCCTTGCGCAGCAGCTTGGCGAGCGCCCGCACCACGTCGAAGACGCGCCCGACCCGGCGCTTGCTGAGGAAGACCGGGTAGGGCGAGACGGCCTCCAGTCCACCCAGCGCGGCACGTGCGCCGTCCAGCAGCTCCTGGCGGTAGGTCGCGGTCGCATCGCGGCGGCCCTCCTGCCGGGCGAAGGCGGCGGCGAAAGACCTTGCCTGGCCTGCCAGGACCTCCTCAGCCAGGGGCAGGGACTGCCCGAACTGCTCCCGCTCGTCCGGTTCGAACGCGCAGAGCAGGAAGTCGGCCACCGAATCGTAGTCGGCCTTGCGCGCCGAGTTGACGCCGAGCTTGACGCGGAAGAACTCCACGTCGCCGCTCGCCGCCAGGATCGCCCGCACGCCGTTGTGGCCGCCGTGCCCGCCCTTCTGGCGCCCCTTGACCGATCCGAGCGGCACGTCCAGGTCGTCGTGCGCGATGACGAACAGGGCCGGCTCTGCCCCGTATCGCTCGGCCAGCGGCCCCACCACGCGGCCGGAGTCGTTCATGGACGTGGTGGGCTTGACCAGCACGGCCGGCCGGCCCGCCAGCTCGCCCTCGGCAACAAGCGCGTCGAAGCCGTCAGCCGGCTAAGGGCGGGAAGCCGTGCCGGTCGGCCAGATAGTCGGCAAAGAGCCAGCCGGCGTTGTGCCGCGTGCCCGCGTAGCGGGGGCCGGAATTGCCCAGGCAGATGAGGACGAGACGGGGGCCGGCCGGGTCGGCGGCGTTCAGTCCGCCTCCTTCGGGTTGGGTTCGCGCCATAGCTTGCCCGAGAAGCTCTCCAGGATCACGTCGTCGCCCTCGCGGCCCTTGATGTACTGGTAGTTCAGCGGGACCTTGCCGTAGGGGGTGTCGAGCACGTACTGGGGGATGGCGAAGCCGCTGGTGCGGCCGCGCAGGCCGCGCACGAGCTGCACGCCCCGCTCGATCTCGACGCGGAAGTGCGCCGTGCCCTTGAGCGTCTGGCACTGGTAGAGGTAGTAGGGGCGCACCCGCGCGGCCACCAGGCGCTCGCCCAGCTCCTTGAGCACGGCCGTGTCGTCGTTGACGCCCTTGAGCAGCACGCTCTGGTTGCCCATCGGTATGCCGGCGTCCACGATCCGGCCGCAGGCCGCCACCGCCTCCGGCGTGAGCTCCTTGGGATGGTTGAAGTGCGTGTTGATCCAGAACGGCTGATGGCGGGCCAGCCGGCGGCACAGCTCCTTGGTCACGCGGGAGGGGAGCGTGCAGGGCGTGCGGCTGCCGATGCGGACCAGCTCTACGTGGGGTATCTCGTGGATGCGGGCGACGATGTCCTCGATCTGCTCGTCGGGCATCAGCAGCGGGTCGCCGCCGGTCAGCAGCACGTCCCGGATCTGCCGGTTGCGCCGCAGGTAGTCAATGCCCTCGGCCAGGTTCTCCTCGCCGATGGCGCAGCCCTGCGTGTCCACCATCCGCTTGCGCAGGCAGAACCGGCAGAACGTGGCGCACACGGAGCTGACGCAGAAGGCCACCCGGTCGGGGTAGACGTGGATGAGGTTCTCGACCGGCGAGTGGTCTTCCTCCTTGAGGGGGTCCCATACGCCCAGCTCGTCCTGAAGCTCCTGGATGCGGGGCACCACCTGCCGCCGGATGGGGCAGTCGGGGTCGTCGGGGTCCATCAGGGAGGCGTAGTAGGGGCTGATGCCCCAGTTGAAGACGCCCTCGATCTCTTGGATCCCTTCGCGTTCGTCGTCCGTCAGGTTGACGCAGCGTTCGAGCTGCTCGAGGGTGGTGATGCTGTCGCGCAGCTCATCTTGCCAGGTTGCCGTGGGCAAGGTTCCCTGCATGGCGGGCTCTCTCCAGGGCCAGTTCAATGATGGCGCCGATCAGTTCGGTGTGGGTGTAGCCGGCGGCGGCCGCCAGCACGGGGAAGACGCCGTAGTAGGGGCTCAGGCCCGGCAGCGGGTTGATCTCCAGGAAGTGGCCGCGCCCCTCTTCGTCCACCATGAAGTCTACGCGGGCGAAGTCGCGGGCGCCGATCAGCTTGTAGATGCGCAGGGACCAGTCCGTCAGCTCGTCCTTCAGCCCCGAGGGCAGCGCGCACGGGCAGACGACCCGGCGGTCGTGGTGGCGCTTCACCTGTTCGGAGTACATGCCGGCCGGGGCG
>LJUE01000130.1 GCA_001303885.1 Planctomycetes bacterium SM23_32
AGAGAAACAGACCTCGGACTTTCGGACCGGCCGGTATATTAACAGAGCGCCCCTACCTTGTCAAGGCAAAAAAACCGCCCCTTGGAGCCCCCTCCGCAGGGGGCTGCGGGCGCCCCTCTGCGGAGGCAGCCCGGCCCCCCGGGCAGGCCCCTTCCGTTGTTTTTCCAGCCCGGCCTCCTATAATGGCCGGGGCGGCGGGGGATGGTCCCGCCGCAGCGGTTTCGTCCGCCGGTCTCACCGAAGCGGCCATGGAAGAGCAGACCCCAGGCGGGCCGGAGCGAGTGCGCGCCGCCGTCATCGGCTGCGGGGGCTGGGGCACGGCCCTGGCCATCCTGCTGGCGCGCAGCGGGCACGAGGCCGTCATCTGGGGCGTGGAGCCGCATTACGTCCGCCAGATGGCCGACACGCGCCTCAACCCGCGCTACCTGCCCGGCGTGGAGATGCCCACGTCGGTGGGCCTGAGCGCGGAGATGGCCGAATGCGTGCCCGGCGCCGACGTGGTGGTGGTGGCCACGCCCACCCTGTACCTGCGCAGCGTCTGCGAGCGCCTGGCGCGGCACCTGCGCGAGGGGCAGCTGGTGGTGAACGTGGCCAAGGGCATCGAGGAGGAGACGCTGTTGCTGGGCAGCCAGGTCGTGGAGGACGTCTGCGGGGCGGGGCTGCGCCTGGCCGGGCTCTACGGCCCGAGCCACGCGGAGGAGGTGGCCCGCCGGCTGCCCACCACGGTGGTGGCCACCGGCCGCGACGGCGCGGCCGCCCGCCAGACGCAGGGCGTCTTTATGTGCCCCACCTTCCGCGTCTACACGAACACGGACGTGACGGGCGTGGAGCTGGGGGCGGCCCTGAAGAACGTGATAGCCATTGCGGCGGGGATGTGCGACGGGCTGGGCTTCGGCGACAACGCCAAGAGCGCGCTGCTGACGCGGGGGCTGGCGGAGATCGCGCGGCTCGGCGTGGCCATGGGGGCGCGGGCGGAGACCTTTGCCGGCCTGACGGGCCTGGGCGACCTGATCACCACGTGCATCAGCCCCTACGGGCGCAACCGGGCCGTGGGCATGCGCATCGCCAAGGGGGAGAGGCTGGAGCAGATACTGGCCGGCATGGACCAGGTGGCCGAGGGGGTGCGCACGACGCGCTCGGCCTGCGCCCTGGCCGAACGCCACGAGGTGGAGATGCCCATCTGCCGGGGCGTCTACGCCGTTCTGTTCGAGGGCAAGGACCCGCTCGAGGCGGGCAGGGAGCTGATGGAGCGCGCCCCCCGGCCCGAGCACGACCGGGCCCGGGGCGCCGCAGGAGGCTGCACGTGAGGTCATCGGCCCGGCTTGCACAGGAGTTGCTGGCGGAGGTCATGGCCATCCGCGCCGTGGACGTGCACTCCCACGTGCCGGCCGGCGAGCCGTTCGCCCGCTCGCTGCGCGAGCTGCTCGGCTACCACTACTACACCGAGCTGGCGCACAGTGCCGGGATGGACAGGCGCGTCATCCGCGCCGACGCGCCCGACGAGGAGATGATACCCGCCCTGCTGGAGGGGATGTCGGCCATCAGGAACACGGTGCAGTACGGCTGGCTGATGGAGCTGGCGAGGGAGCTGTTCGGCTTCGAGGCGGACGCGCTGACGCCGCAGAACTGGGAGCCGCTGGCGGACGCCGTGCAGTCGCACGCCGCTCGCCCGGGGCGGGCCCGGGAGATCCTGGAGCAGTCGCGCATTGAGAAGGTGTTCCTGACGAACAACTTCCACGAAGACCTGGGCGCGATGGACAGGGAGCTGTTCGTGCCGTCGCTTCGGGCGGACACGCTGGTGTTCTCGCTGAGCGACCCGGCGGTCAGGCGGGCGCTGGAGCGGGTGAGCAACGTGATGGTGAGCGACGGGGAGACGCTTCGGCATGCGCTGGGGGCGGTGGTCGAGCGGTTCGTGCGGGCGGGTGCGCTGAGCCTGGCCATTTCGCTGCCGCCGCACTTTCGCGCCGTGCGGGCCGAGGGGCAGGATTTCGAGGGCCCCCTGGGGAGGGCGATGGCGGGCTGGCAGCCGGAGGGCGGCGACGCCGTGGCGCTGCACTCGGGCGTGCTGTTCGCCCTGGCCGGCCTGTGCGCGGAGCACGGCCTGCCCTTCCAGATCATGTACGGCGCGCTGCGGGACGCTTACGAGCACGGCGTGCCCCAGGGCACCGACCTGCCGCAGGCCGGCGACACGCTGCGCGGGCTGCTGCCGCTGCTGAACGCGTTCCCGGAGGTCACCTTCTGCCTGTCGGTGCTCAGCGAGAGCCAGGCCCAGGAGCTGGCCAGTTACGGGTGGATAGTGCGGAACGTGGTGCTCAGCGGCCACTGGTGGTATGCCAACGTGCCGGTGCAGATCGCGCGCGACCTGGCCGTGCGCATCCAGAGCGTGCCCGCCACCAAGCTGATCGGCTATTACAGCGACATGTACAAGCTGGAGTTCGGGCTGGCGAAGTTCAACATGTACCGGCGCGTGCTGGCGGGCGTGCTGGCGCGGGACTTCGTGGAGGCCGGCCTGGGCACGGCCGAGCAGGCCGTGGAGCTGGCGCGCCGGCTGCTGCGCGGGAACGCCCTGCGCATCTTCGGCCTGCCGGGCTGAGGCGGAGGTCATCAAGTGCCACCGGGATGCCTGATCGCCATCTGCGGGATTGACGGCAGCGGCAAGACGACGCAGGCCGCCCTTCTGGCCGAACGGGCGGCGGCCGAGGGGCGGCAGGTGCGGCAGATGTCGTTCCCGCGCTACGGGCAGGGCTTCTTTGCCGACCTGATCCAGCGGTATCTGCGCGGCGAGTTCTCGGAGCGCGCGAGGGACGTCAGCCCCTATCTGGCCGCCCTCCCCTACGCGCTGGACCGTTGGCAGGCGGCCGGCGAGCTGAGGGGCTGGATGGCCGAGGGCTGCCTGGTGCTCTGCAACCGCTACGTGCCGGCCAACATGGCCCACCAGGGCTCGAAGCTGGCGGACGAGGCGGCCCGGCGGGAGTTCTACGAATGGGTGCGGGCGCTCGAGTACGGCGTCCTCGGGCTGCCACGGCCGGACCTGTGCGTGCTGCTGGACATGCCCTCCCGGCTCGGGGCGCAGTTGGCCGGGGCACGGGCCGCCTACCGCGCCGGGAGCGCGGAGCGGGACATCCACGAGGCCGACCTCGAGCACCTGAGGGCCACCGCGCTGGCCTACAGGGAGATCGCCGCACTGGAGCCAGATGGCTGGGCCGTCGTGCAGTGCGCGGGGGCGGGGGAGCTGCTGTCCCGGCAGGAAGTGGCCCGAAGGGTGTGGGCCGAGGTGGCCAAGGCGTTATAATGGGGGCATCGAGCAAGGCGCAGGGGAGAGAGCGGAGATGAGCCGTTGGGCATTCGTCGCGGCCGTTGTGGCAGCCGGCGCGTGCGCTGCGTGCGGCAGTCCCGACCAGCCGGAGCGCATCGCCCTGCGGCCCGTGCTGCCCCCGGAGGCGGCCCCGCTCCCGGCGGGGCCGGAGGGCCCCTGGCGGGCCCTGGTGGAGGCCACGCCGGTCAGGGAGCCGGAGGCGAGCCGCTATTTCACCGCCCAGAAGGCGCCGGCCTGCCCGGCCATCGAAGTGGCCACGGCGTTGGGCAGCGATATGGAGCTGAAGCCGGGCAGCCGGGGCTTCGCCGAGCCGGGCTGCGTGACGCTGGTCGTGTTCTGGACGGTGGACACGCGGCAGGGCAAGGCAGCGGCGCGGCACGTGAGCGACCTGGTGCACAAGTACAGCCAGTGGCGCGTGCGCGCGGTGGGCATCGTGGAGCGGACGGCGCGGGCCGAGGCGGCCGAATCCTTCGCGCGTCAGCAGGGGCTCGCCTTCTCGCTCTACTACGACGACCTATCGGCCCTGGAGGACATGGCGGACCGGGCCGACGCCGAGGAGGAGAGGGCCGTGCCGGCCATCTTCATCATTGACCGCAGGATGCGCCTGCGCTTCTACCGGGCCGGGTTCCGCTTTGCCGCCGGCGCCTTTGACGAACGCCGCCCCGGCGAGGAGATCATCTGGGAGAGCGCCCCGCGCGGGCACTCCGTCGAGGACTACCTCAGGACCATCCTGTCGGAGGGATAGGCCCCCCAGCCCGGAACGGCAGGCCCCTACCCCACCGCGCCGACCTGCCACAGCACGTAGGCAAGCGACGCTATGAGCAGCGTCAGCAGCACGTTCTCCACGAGGTAGACCTGCGCCCTGGACCGCTCGGAGCGGCAGCGCGGATGCAGGAAGAACCGGCAGATGAGGAACAGCCCCCCCACCAGGTAGGCCGCGGCGAGGGCGGCGCCGTGCGCCCCGCTGACCGTTGAATTGCCCCCCTTCAGGCCGGGCAGGAAGGTGTGCCGCGTCAACAGGGCGATGGCGCCGTAGACGGCGCCCACCGACCCGAGGCCCAGGCCGACCACGTACTGCTTGATCGGGCTGCGCTTGGGCTCTCCCTCCGGCCTGGTGAGGCGTCTCATGTGCTCCTCGCACGCCGCTCAGGCCAGCCCGCAAGCGCGCCTGGCCTTATCGAGGGCGGCCGCCGACGAATCCGACGGGCTGAACTCCATGCCGCACCAGCCGTCGTAGCCCGCCTCGTCGAGCGCCCGCAGCACGTTGGCGTAGTTGATCTCGCCGGTGCCCGGCTCGTGGCGGCCCGGCACGTCGCCGATGTGCACGTGGTAGATCGCGTCCACGTTCCGGCGGATCGTCGCGATGAGGTTACCCTCCATGATCTGCATGTGGTAGACGTCATAGAGGAGCCCCACCGCCGGCGAGGCCACCTCCTCGACGATGCGCAGGCCCTCCTCGCTGGAGTCCAGGAAGTAGCCGACGTGGTCAACCAGGGTGTTCAGCGGCTCGACGGCCAGGCGCACGCCGGCCGCGCCGGCCACCGGCGCCACGCTGCTGAGGTTGGCCACGATGTTGCCGAACTGCTCCTGGCGCGAGAGTTCCCTCAGCTCGTTGCCTACGGTCACAATGACGGTGCGGACGCCGAGCGCGCGGGCAATCTCCACCTCGGAGGCCATCGCCTGCTGAAGCGCGTCGGCCGGCTGAGGGCGGACCAGCTCCTGCCCTCCCAGCGCCGCGAAGGACGCCACCTTGACCCCGGCCTCCTCGCAGGCCGCCTGGAGCGCGTCCACGTCCTTGTTGCGCGTGCCCCAGAACTCGACGGCCCCGAAGCCGGCCTTGGCCGCCGCGGCCGGCCGGTCCTCGAAGTCCACCTCCGTGAACAGCATTTCGATGCAGATGCTGATGTTCGGCATGGTGCGTCCTTCCTGCGTCAATGAGGGGCGCCCCGCGGGGGCACCTGGTCAAGGCCGGGCCGGCTGGCCCGACTCGATGGATTCGTTGGCCGCGCAGGCGACCATCTGCGTCCTGACGCCGTCCTCGTAGGGGCTCTCGATGGCGGACGGATCGCCGCTGAGCAGCGCCTCGATGAAGACCTGGTTCTCGCGCTTGTAGCCGCCCTCGCCGCTGGTGTAGCGGGTCGTCTGGCCGGCTGCCTGCACCGTCAGGTTCATGTTGCCGTCGTCGAGCTTGGCCCGCCCGTTCCGGGTGAACACCTCCAGCGAGACCTCGCCTGCCCCCACGGCGCAACTGCTGGTCACCTCGCACAGCAGCCCGCTCTCGAAGACGAGCGTGCAGATGCTGGCGTCCTCGACGCTGTAGTGCTCCACGTCGGTGATCAGGCCGGTCCTCCCGGCGCAGTAGACGGACTCCACCTCGCCGAACAGGAACCTGGCCAGGTCGAGGACGTGGGTGGACTGCTCCATGATCTGGCCGCCGCTCTGGTCCTTGCGGCGCCACCAGGCCACGCCCGGCATGCCGCCCACCCAGGCGCCGCGCGCCACGACCGGCTCGTTCTGGGCCACGAAGTCCCTGAGGCGCCGTGCGTTCTCGCGGTAGCGCGTCATGTAGGCCACCGAGGTGATGAGGTCGGCCGGCTGGAGCGCTTCCAGGATGCGCAGGGGCGTCTTGCGGTCGTTGCCGATGGGCTTCTCGACCAGGAACGGGATGCGGCGCTCGATCAGCGCCAGCTCGATCTCTCCGTGGGCGTGCGGCGGCACGCAGACGTAGGCGGCGTCCAGCTCGTGGGCGTCCAGCATCTGCAGGGCGCTCGCGTAGGAGGCGGCGCCGGCAAACCGCGCGGCCGCCTGGGCGGCCCGGTCGGGGTCCACGTCCGCGCACGCCACCACCTGGGCCTCGGCTATGTCGTCCAGGGCGTCCATGTGCGCCCTGGCTATGCCGCCGGTGCCGATGAAACCGATCTTCAGGGCCATCTGCGCCTCCAGTCAGGGATCTGCCTCTCGCCGGCGCTGCCTTATATCACAGCCACAGGCGGCGAATCAAACGGCGCCGCCTCGATGCCCACCACGCGCTGGTGCGCGTCGCGCCGCACCACCAGGTCGGCCCGCCCGGCAGACTCCATGCAACGGAAGAAGTTCGGCCGGTCCACGTTCTCGAAGTGGGCCACGGCGTCCGGGCGCGACCTGCCCCCGAGCATGTGGCGCGCGATCATCGCCTGCTGCACGGCCGCCAGTGGTTGCGCCAGGAACAGCGACAGGTCCAGCAGTCCGGCCGCCCTCGCCCAGGAGCCGGTGTCCAGCAGCAGGAAGTTCCCCTCGACGAAGACGACCCGCTCGGCGGGACCGATGCGGATGCCGTCGGGCACCGAGTCGTGGATCCGCCGGTCGTAGCGCGGCAGGCTGACCGACGGCTCCGACACGAGTCGCTCCAGGCAGCGGGCAAACGCCTCCGCGTCGAAGGTCTCCAGCGCCCCTTTCATCTCGCGCATCGGCACGCGCGTCCCGTCGGGCCGGGCCGTGAAGTGCGCGTCGAGGTAGGCGTTCGGGTAGTGGAACCCGTCCAGCG
>LJUE01000131.1 GCA_001303885.1 Planctomycetes bacterium SM23_32
GTGCTCACTGGCGTCGGGCCTGGCGCGGAGGGCGTCGTCGTCTCGACGCTCGACTTCGACGCCTGGCTCGTGCCCCTGCCGCCGGCGGGGGAGGAACTGACCGTCAGGCTGCCCGAGCCGGCGCGACTGATCGTCACGTGCGACATCCCCGGCGACGTGCCCGAGCCGCAGGTGCGGCTCGAACTGAAGACCTGGGAGATGGAGGGTTGGCGGAACGTGGTCGGGAGCGTGCGGAACGTGACCGTGCCGAACGGCGGCAAGACGACGGTCAAGGGCCTCAGCCCCGGCCTCTACGACGTGGCGCGGATGAAGCAGATGCGGCTCGGCGACCGCGGCCATGGGGCCATCCTGGAGCGTTGCGACGTGACGCTTGAGGCGGGCGAGGCGGCGGGCGCCGAGTTCGCCCGGACGGTGGGACAGCGCATCAGCGGCGAGGTGACGGGGCTGGAAGGCACGGGCGCGCCCGGCGCGTTCGTCTTCGTCAGGGAACCGGGGCCCGACGAAAAGCGCTTCACCACGTTCGACGCGACGACGTGCGAGGTTGGCGGCCGGTTCCAGACGGCCCTGGTTGAACCGGGCTCTTACACGGTGGTGGCAGAAGCCTACAAGCCGCATGCGACGGGCGAGCTGCGCTACCTGGGCCGGCAGCTTTCCGACTTCGTCGGCACCGCGCAGGTGACTGTGACGGAGGACGGTCCCGCGCCGCACGTGCGCATCGAGATGGGCCCGCGGACCGAGAAGCAGTCGCACGGGTAGCGCTTCACCCCAGCAGTGCCACCAGCACGAGCCCGCCGACGATGGCCGCCGTGGCCGGCAGTCGCACCGCCAGGCCCCTCTCCCTGTAGATGCGGAATGCCGCCACCACGCCGATGACGATGCTGAACTGCCGGAACGCGAGCAGGTAGCCGGTCTGCGGCGCCATCTGGTAGGCCCAGAGCACCAGCAGGTAGCACACGAACCCCATCGCCGCCCCCACGGCCGGCCAGCCCCAGCCGACCTCCCTGCCCCCTTCTTCCCGCAGCCGGCCGACCAGCGCCATTATGCCCAGGTAGCTGACGCAGGAGAGGATGTGGAACCAGCCGCAGTAGACGGCCGCGCTCGCCGGGCCGCGGCTCATGGCCTCTGCGGCCACCTTGTCGAACGTGGTGAACCCCGCGATGGTGGCCGCCGTCAGGACGATCCAGAGGATGTCGCGCGCGTGGTAGCGTCGCCACGTGAAGCCGCGATACGAGCTCTGCGGCGCCAGCATGCAGCCGGCCACGACCAGGGCCATGCCGAGCCATCCCGCCGTGTTCGGCGGCCGCCCGCGCGCCACGTCAATGCTGGCCACCATCAGCACGGGCAGCGCCCGCGCCACGGGGTAGACCACGGTGAAGTCGGAGGAGCCGTAGGCAAGCCCGAGGAACCAGTAGTAGGCCCCCGTGATGGCCCCCGAGGCCGCCACGCAGGCCCACGCCCTGGGCGGGAAGGAGTGGGGGAAGAGCCCGGCGAGGCCGATGGCCAGGGCGCCGACGGGCACGGTGAGGATGAGCATGTGGCGCAGGAAGACCAGCTCGCGCCGCCGCCGACGCAGCAGCAGGTTCCATCCCGCGTGCAGGAAGCAGGAGGCGAGGATCAGCAGGACGGGCAGCAGCGGCATGCCGGGGCCCCGACAGGGCTTAAGGACGCAGGGCGCCCATTATAGCCGGCCCGGCCTGTGGCCGGCGAGCCGGGGCATGGTTGAAAACGCCCGGCCCGGTTCCTACGATGGCGACGGGGGCTGAAGGCCCGGGCGCCGTCGTGCGCGGCGGGCCGACGAAGGGCGAGGAGGAGCGCATGCCGGAAAGCGGCGAATACTACCGCATGACCGTGCGCGAGGCCCTGGAGGCGCTCGGCACGAGCGAGAAGGGCCTCCCCCGCAAGGAGGCCGGGCGGCGCCTGGCCGAGCACGGTCCGAACGAGCTTCAGGCCGGCGTCCGCGTGCCGAAGTGGCTGATGTTCCTGAAGCAGTTCAAGGAAGTGCTCGTGATGGTGCTCATCGTGGCGGGCGTCGTCTCCTACGGCATCGGCATCATCCAGGGCTCCATGTCGAACATCCGCGACGGGAGCGTGATGTTCGTCATCGTCGTCATCAACGCCGTCATCGGGTTCGTCCAGCAATACAAGGCGGAGCGGATCCTGGAACGGCTGCGGGACCTGATCAAGTCGCCGGCGCGGGTGGTCACCGACGGGGAGCTGGTGGAGGTGCCGCAGCGAGAGCTGGTGCCGGGCGACGTGATCCAGCTCGAAGAGGGCGACAAGATACCGGCCGACGTCCGCGTCATCGAGTCGTTCAACCTGCGCACCAACGACTTCTCGCTCACCGGCGAGTCCATGCCCCAGGACAAGAGCAGCAACGCCATCCGCAAGCAGGTCCCCCTGGCGGACCGCGACAACATGGCCTACGTCGGCACCACGGTGGCCAGCGGCAACGCGCAGGGCGTGGTGACCGCCACGGGCATGGCGACCGAGCTGGGCAAGATAGCCGACATGACCCAGGAGACGGCCGAGACCAAGTCGCCGCTTCAGCGCGAGCTGGAGGTGCTCGCCTACCGGCTGACGGCCATCGTGGTGGTCATCAGCGCGGCCCTCTTCGTAGTGGCGCTCTGGCAGGGCTTCAGCTTCGTGATGAGCATGACGTATGCGCTGGTGGTGGCGGTGGCCTGCGTGCCGCAGGCCCTGCCGGCCCAGGTGACCGTGGCCCTCTCGACGGCGAGCAAGCGCCGGGCCGACCGCAAGGCTGTGGTGAAGAACTTGCCGTCGGTCGAGACGCTTGGCTCGACCACTGTGATCAGCACCGACAAGACCGGCACGCTGACCAAGAACGAGATGACGGTCCGGCGCGTCTGGTTCAACGCCAAGGAGTATGAGGCCACGGGCATCGGCTACGAGCCGGAAGGCGACCTGCTCGGGCCGGACGGCAAGCCCCTCGACCGGGAGCAGATAGACGAGATCGAGATCATGATGGACGCCGCCACGATGGCCTCCAACGCGGAGATCCACGCTCCCGACGACGAGCACCCGGGCTGGTACCCGGTGGGCGATCCGACGGAGGCGGCCCTCATCACGCTCTCCACGAAGCTGGGCACCCGCTCGCCGACCGAGGACGAGGAGAACCCCGAGCTGCACGAGTTCCCCTTCGACGCCGAGCGCAAGCGCATGAGCTCGGTTCGCCAGTTCGGCGAGCGCGAGGTGCTCACCATGAAGGGCGCCACCGAGGGCGTGCTTTCAATCAGCAAGTCCATCTACCGCGACGGCGAGGCGGTGGCGATCACCGAGGAGGACAAGGAGCAGGTCCGCTCGGCCAACGAGCGTTACAGCGAGCAGGCGATGCGCGTGCTGGCCATCGCCTACCGCCCCCTGGAGCCGAACGGCGAGGACTACGTGCTGGAGGAGGTGGAGAAGGACGTCATCTTCCTGGGTCTGATGGGGATGATAGACCCGCCGAAGGAGGGCGTGCGCGAGGCGGTGCAGATGACGCACGACGCGCAGATTCGCACGTTCATCATGACCGGCGACCACGCGCGCACGGCGCAGGCGGTGGGGCGGGAGATCGGCCTGAGCGGCACGCGCAGGGACTCGCCCGTCATCACCGGCCAGCAGATGAAAGAGATGAGCGACCCGCAGCTTACCGAGGTCATGGAGACCTATGAGTCGCTGATCTTCTCCCGCGTAGACCCGGCCGACAAGCTGCGCATCGTCAAGCTGCTGGAAGGGCAAGGCGAGATCGTGGCCGTCACCGGCGACGGCGTCAACGACGCGCCGGCCCTCAAGCGCGCCCACATCGGCGTGGCGATGGGGCAGACGGGCACGGACGTGGCGAAAGAGGCCGCTGAGCTGGTGCTGCTCGACGACAGCTTCCCCACGCTCGTGCACGCCGTGCAGGAGGGGCGCACCATCTACGACAACCTGCGCAAGACCGTGTTGGCCTCCATGACTTCCAACGGGGCCGAGCTGGCCCTAGTGTTGCTCGGCCTGGCCGGCGTGGCGCTGAAGAACTGGGCCATTCCCATCCTTGCCATCCAGATACTGGCCGTTGACCTGCTGGCCGAGATCATGCCGCTGACCTTCCTCGCCTTCGATCCGCCGTCCGACGACCTGATGCGCCGTCCGCCTCGCAGCCAGACCGAGCACATCCTCAACCTGCCCAGCTCGGCGGAGGTCATCTTCCTGGGGCTGCTGATCGGCGTGCTCGGCTTCGCCAACTTCGGCCTCTACATGCTGCGCAACGATGTGGAGCTGACCGTGGACGCCGTGACCGGCGGCCCGGCGGCCGCGCACTACGCCAGGGCCACCACGCTCGCCTACCTGACCATCGCCTACTGCCAGTTCGTCAACATCATGTCGCGCCGCACCGATGACGCCACGCTGTTCCGCCGGGACTTCTTCACGAACAGGATACTGCTCGGCTCGATTGTGGCCTCGATCGGCATGGTGTTCGTCGGGGTCTACGGGCCTTACGTCAGCAGGTTCCTCGCCTTCGCCGGTCCGTCCCTGACGGACTGGCTCTACGTGTGGGGGGCGGCTCTGGTGTTTCTGGGCGCCTGGGAGGTCCTCAAGCTGCTCAAGCGCACCCGCCGCGCCCGGCGGCGGCGGCCCGGCCGAGCGACCTGAAGGCGACCGGAGGGACCGAACGTGGACAGGCTGGCCGTCAGCCCGTGCGGCAATCCCGAGATGACGCTCGACGAGGCGCTCGCCGCTTACACCCGGTCAGACGTTGTCGTCTCCGGGGGCAAGCCCATCCCGGCCAACGGGTAATAGAAGTGCCTGCCCGGCGGCCTCGGGCAGCCGGCGTACCCATCATGGGCACGGTTGCACCCATACCGGGTACGGTTCGTCAAACCGAATAGCCGCCGGCCCACGACAACACGGAAGCCAGTCTCACCCCGCCTCCCCTTGTTTGAACGCCGCCTCGCCCGGCGCGAGCGTCATCGGTCCGGACGGCGTCTCGAAGGTGATGGGTTCGGAGGCGATGCAGGCGTAGACGGTGCCAGTCCGCCCGTCGGGCGACCGCCAGGCGCTGTGCAGCACGGCGGGGAACGCCAGCGTCATCTGCTCCCTGGTGTGCCAGTCGTAGAAGGTCACTTCCACCTGCGGCACGTCAAGCGCCGGCGCCGCCGTCCTCTGTCCGAGGACCAGGAAGTCGCGCGCCGGCCCGCGCCACAGCTCGCAGTGCCCTTTGAGCAGGCGCTGCTGCGCCTGGTGCGTCGAGCCCGGCTCATACCACCGGCCCCACACCGCCACGCCCGGCGCCTTGCCGCAGACGAGGTTCATCGCCTGCTCGTAGACGGCCGTGCGGGAGTCGTGGTGGGTCACGGAGCAGGAGTCCCCGCCGTAGCCGTGCACGTAGTCGTGATAGACGTGCGCGAACAAGGGGACGCCCACCGTGCCCGCCCCGTCCCGGGGCCAGCGGCCCTGCATGTAGTCGCGGGCGTGGTAGGTGTCCATAAGCGGGATGAAGTACTCGGCCGGCTCCTCGATGGAGAAGGCGAAGTCGGGGTCGCGCGCCCGGCCCCGGCGGCGTATCTCGGCGAACACGTCGTAGAGCGCCCGGGCGCACCAGTTGCCGCCGCCGGGCGGGTGGCCGTGGAGCGGGCTGTAGCACGGCGGCAGCCCGCCGCCCACTATCTGGTCCACCTGCACGCAGTCAATGCCCAGCTCCTGGCAGCGCAGCGACGAGCCCACCAGTATCTCGCGCGCCAGCGGAGTGGCGGCGCAGACCTGCGCGTGCCGGCCGACGTCCCTGTCCGGCTCGCCGTACATGACCGCCTCGCCGGATGCGTCGGCGATGGCGGAGGGGCGGGCGCGCTCGTTGAACGCCGCCTCGTCGTCCACCACGTTGCCCTGGAACTCCTTGTGGAGCGTCCACCTCAGCCCGGACAGGAAGACGAGGGTGCGATGGCCGTGCGCGTGGAGGCCGCCCGTCGCCTGCCGGAAGGCGACCGTCCCGCCGTAGGGGGGGAAGTAGTCGGGCGTGACCCACGGCCCCCGCTTCTCCCAGCTCATCAGCATGAACGTCACCGGCTCGCCGAGCACCTGCCGCCAGGCCTCGGCCTGGTAGACGACCCTGTCGAGCTGGTTGACCTCCTGCCCGTCTTCGGACCGCGCCCGCAGCGTGAACGTGTAGAAGAGCGACGGCTCCGCGAGCCAGGCGGGCACGTCGCCGGTTCGCACGCGTTCGGCCAGTGTGGCGCGGCACCACGGCTGACGCACGGCCCACCGGCGGTAGATGCCGGCCGCGTCCTCCCAACGCGTCCTGCCGGCCTCGGCCCCGCGGAAGGTCGTGATGGCCGCCTCGTACGGCAGGGCCCATTCCTCCCGGGGCACCTGCTCGGCAAGGTGCACGGCGCTCAGGTGCAGGTCCTCCGCCCATCGGCGGGCGAAGATCCGCTTGGCGTACCCCTGCGCGTCATGGCAGGCCAGGTACACGCCGGCCGCCGGGTCGAACGCCGCCAGCATCTGCATGGACGCGGTGCCGGGATACTGCAGGTCGCGGTAGAGGCCGTTCGCCAGCGGGTCCCTCACGACGCACCCGTCGCAGTAGGGCAGCAGGACGGCGTCGTCCTCGGGCGCGTCCCCGATCGGGAGCCTCACCGGCAGCAGGGGGAAACGCACCGAGGCGAGCGTCATCTCGGAGGCGCAACGCACGGAGATGCTGCCGAGGATGAGGCCGCTCTCCGGCTCCGTGCGGAACCGGCACGTCACGCTGACCCCGGCCTGCCCGTGATCGGCGGCGTCCACGATGAGGGCGTCGTCGCGGAGTTCCACGACGACACCCGC
>LJUE01000132.1 GCA_001303885.1 Planctomycetes bacterium SM23_32
CACATCCCCCTGGCCGTGCTGCGCGACCTGCCGACGCGACTGCGCCAGGCCGACTGGCGGCCCGAGGCAGCCCTCTCGGTCGAGCCGTGGGGCATGCGCGTGCTCCACGTGGGGCCGCGCACGCACACGCCGTGCTGCATGGTGGCCGTGGACATCGGCACCACGGCCATCAAGGCGCGACTCCTGGCGCCCGAGGCCGCCTGCGTGGCTTCGTGCTATAACTCGCAGGTCATGTTCGGGCCGGACGTGATCACCCGCATCATGCACTGCCAGCGCGGCGAGCAGAAGGGCTGCCGCGAGCTTCAGGACGCCGTGGTCGGCGACATCAACCGCCTCGTCGCCGCGCTGCTGGAGGACGGCGGCCGGGGGCGCGACGAGGTCTGGGGCATGGTGGTGAGCGGCAACACCACCATGATGCACCTTTTCCTGGGGCTTGAGCCGGCGTGGATACGGCGCGACCCCTACGTGGGGTGCGCCTACGGCCTGCCGCCCGTGCGACCCGAGGACGTGGGCGTGGACATCCACCCCGCAGGGCGCGTCTTCTGCCTGCCCTCGGTGGCGTCGTTCGTCGGCGCGGACATCACCGCCGGCGTGCTCGCCAGCGGTCTGGCTGAATGCGAGCGCCCGGCGGCGTTGATTGACCTGGGCACCAACGGCGAGATCGTCATCGGCTGCCGCGAGTTCCTGGTCTGCTGCAGCGCCTCGGCGGGGCCGGCCTTCGAGGGCGCCGGCAGCGCCTCCGGCACGCGCGCCCGCGACGGCGCCGTGGACTCCGTGTGGAGCGCGGACGGCGTCCGATGGCGGACCATCGGCGACGCGCCGCCCCTCGGCATATGCGGCACGGGCTACATAGACCTGTTGGCGACGCTGCTGGCTGAAGGCGCGATGGACAAGACCGGCCGCTTCGTGTCGGACGCGCCCGGCGTGGCGGAGGCGGGGGGCGAACTGCAATACGTCCTAGTGCCGGCGGCCGAGGCAGCCACCAACGCCGACATCGTCCTCACCCAGGCCGACGTGACGAACCTGATCAGGGCCAAGGGCGCCATCTACGCGGCCGGCTGCGTGCTGCTTCAGAGCCTGGGGCTGAGCTGGACGGAGATGGACGCCATCATGCTGGCCGGCGGGTTCGGCGAGAGCCTGGACAAGGACAACGCCGTGGCGATTGGCCTGCTGCCGGACGTGCCCCGCGACAGGATCGAGTTCGTCGGCAACACCTCGCTGCGAGGCGCCGTCATGGTGGCAGAGAGCGCCGAAAACCACTGGAAAGCCCGGCAGGCCGCCGCTAAGATGACCTACTTTGAGCTGTCCACGCACCCCGACTTCATGGACCAGTTCGTCTCGGCCTGCTTCCTGCCGCACACGGACGCCGAGAGGTTCCCGTCCGTGCAGCCGGGGGGAGATCAGGTCGAGCACCAGTGAGAACATGAGCGCGAGCAGACAGGGAAGGAGCAGCGAATGCCGGTGCCCGACGTGAAGGAACGATACAGCGGATCCGTCAACCAGGTGACCATCGGGGCCACTGCCGAACAGGGCGGATCGCGCACCAGCACGGTGACCATCGGCGGGGAGACCGGCCTGCCGATGCTCAGCTTCGAGGCCGATTACCCCCATCCACCGGCATTCGCGCTGGAGGTCAACACGGCGGGCGCGGACGACTGGCACGGCGAGGTCCGCAAGCACGTGAGCGACGTGGCGGATGACGTCGAGAAGTGGGCCGCCCAGTGCGAGGAGTGGGGTGCGGACCTCGTCATGCTGGACCTGACGGCGGCCCACCCCGACCGCGGGAGCCGCAGCCCCCAGGAGTGCGCCGACGACGTCAAGCGCGTGCTCGGCGCCACGGGGCTGCCGCTGATCGTGTGGGGCACGGACGTCAACGACGTGGACAACAACGTGCTGCCCAAGTGCACCCAGGCGGCGGCCGGCGAGAACTGCCTGTTCGGCACGGCCAAAGACGACAACTACCGCACCCTGGCCGCCAGTTGCCTGGCCGACTCGCACAAGATCATCGCCGAGGCGCCGTCGGACATCAACCTCTCCAAGCAGCTGCACATCCTGCTGCGGGACGTGGGCGTGGGCCTGAAGGACATCGTGATGCACCCGACCTGCGGCGCGCTCGGCTTCGGCATGGTCTACATCTACACGACCATCGAACGCGGCCGCGTAGCGGCCCTCAGCGGCGACGCCCTGATGCAGACGCCCGTGGTGGTGAACCTGGGCAAGGAGATCGGCCGCGTCAAGGAGGCCGTTTCGCCGGCGGACGAGAACCCCCAGTGGGGCGACCTGGCCGCGAGGGCGCTCCTGTGGGAGGCTGCCACCGCCATCTGCTACGTGCAGGCCGGCACCGAGCTGCTCATCATGCGCAACCCCGAGGCCCTGCAGCAGGCGAAGGCCGCCATCGAGAGGATATGGCCCCAGCCGGGCGCCGACTCCTGAAGACAGATTGCTGAAAGGGGGACTCCGATGTTCGTCATCGGCGAACGCATCAACGGGATGTTCACGGAGGTCAGGAAGGCCGTCGAATCGCGAGACAAGGGCGCCATCCAAAGGCTGGCGCAGCGGCAGCTCGCGGCCGGAGCGGACGCCCTGGACGTGAACGTGGGGCCCACCCGCGGCAAGGCCGTGGACAACATGCTCTGGCTGATCGAGGCCGTCCAAGAGGTCACCCACGCGCCGATCTGCGTGGACACGCCCAAGTTCGACGTGATGGAGGCGGCCGTTCGGGCATGCCGGAACCCCACGATCATGAACTCCACCAAGGCCAGTCCCGCGGAGCTGGACCGGTTCGTGCCGCTCGCCGTGGAGACCGGGTGCCGCCTGATCGCCCTGACCATTGACGAGACGGGCGTGCCCCGGGACGTGGACGGCCGCGTGACGATGGGCGCCACCATCGTGACGAAGGCCATGGAGCACGGGCTGGCGATGACGGACCTCTTCATAGACCCCGTCATCCTGCCGGTGAACGTGGCCCCGAAGCAGCCGGCTGCCGTCATGGGCGCCATCAACCAGCTCAAGCTCATCTCCGATCCGGCGCCGATGTTCGTGCTCGGCCTCTCCAACGTAAGCCAGAACTGCAAGGAGCGCTCGCTGCTTAGCCGCATCTACTTGGCCATGTGCATCGGCGCCGGCCTGAATGCGGCCATTATGGACGCCCTGGACGAAGAGCTGATGCAGGCTGCCATCACGGCCGAGGTGCTGCTGGAGAAGCAGCTCTACTGCGACGACTACATCGCCGCCTACATGAGCAGCAGGTGAGCGGCGGCCGCCGGATCGGCCCCCGAGGAGGCGTCGCATGCGGGTGCCGGAGCAGGACCACTACCAGATCGCGCGCGACAGGGCGCTCGAGAAGCTCCGACACGGCCTGGACGAGGAGCGGCTCGGCCTGCTCGGCGCCAGAATGGGCGAGGCGGCCGGACGACTCGTCCTGCCGGCCCTCTGCTGGGAGCTGCACGTCGGGACGGAGCCGTTCTCGATGACGCTCGGCCCGGAGGGCCGGGAGGTCTCAATCGTCTGGCAGATACTCGCGCTGGACTACCTGTCGGCCGAGAGGCCGGCGGCGCCGGCGGGCTTCCTTTCGTTTGCGGACTTCGCGCAGGGGCGCGGCTACCAGCCGGCGTTCGACAGCAGAGTCAACCGCAGGCTGAGCAGCACGGTGGGGCGGGAGCGCGAGCAGTTCGCGCGGGCCGTCCGCCGCCTGGGCGCCGAGCCCGGCGACGCCGACCCGATGCGGTGTATCTTTCGCTTCTTCCCGCTGCTGGAGTTCGAAGTGGTGCGCTACGACGGCGACAAGGACTTCCCGCCGTCCTGCAACGTGCTGCTGCCGGACAACCTGCTGAGCCTCTTTACCATGGAGGACGGCATAGTGGCGGCGGAGCGGCTGGTTGCCGCCCTGGAGGGCAAGACGCCCGCCGCCACGTCGCCGCCACGGAGCAGCACGCCGGCAAGACCACCATTAGCGTGGGCCTCTACGGCGCCGCCGCCGAACGCGGCTACAGGGCCTGCTTCATCAAGCCCGTTGGGCAGCGCTACGTGCTGGAAGAAGGCGTGCAGGTGGACGAGGACGCCGTCCTGTTCAAGCGGGCGCTGGAGGCCGACGGCGAGCTGAAGATGCTCAGCCCCGTGACCATCCCGCGCGGCCTCACCCAGGACTACGTCTTCCACCGCGACGCCGAGGCCATCCACAGGCCCATACGCGCAGCCGTTGCGAGCCTGGAGCCTGAACATGACCTGGCCATCATCGAGGGGACGGGGCACGCGGGGGTCGGGTCGGTGGTGGACTCCTCCAACGCCCAGGTGGCCAAGCTGCTCGGGGCGGCATGCGTTATCGTCTCCGGCGGGGGCGTCGGCCGGTGCATTGACGAGCTGGTGCTGAACCGGGCGCTCTTCGACCGAGAGGGCGTCCCCCTGGTCGGCGCCATCATCAACAAGGTGTATGAGGACAAGTACGACAGGGTGAGCGCCGCCGTGCGGCAGGGGCTCGCCAACGTGGGGATGCGATGCGTGGGCGTGGTCCCCTACCGCAAGGAGCTGATGTACCCCACCATGATCCAGCTCCAGGAAGAGTTCGGCCTGGAGGTCCTTTGCGGTGGCGCCTACCTGAGCAACACGGTGCGGAACATCATCGTGGCGGCCATGACGCCGCAGAACATGATCAACTACCTGACCGAGGGCAGCCTGGTGGTGGTGCCGGGCGACCGGGTGGATAACATCCTGGCCTCGATCAACGCGCACCTGATGACGGAGCGCGGCAGGGCGCCGCGCATTGCCGGGCTGCTGCTGACCGGCGGGTTCGTGCCGCACCTGAGCATCGTCAACATCCTGTGCGAGGTGGACGTGCCGGTGCTGCTGACCGACCACGACACGGCGAGCGCGGCCTTTGAGGTGCGCGGCCTGGTGCCCAAGATCACTGCGCGCGACAGCGCCAAGATCGAGGTGGCGCAGCGGCTGGTGCGGGATTACGTTGACGTTGACGCCGTGTTCGGCGCCATCGGGCTGCCGCAGCGCCCCGACGGCGCCTGCGCAAGCGCGGACGGATGAGGGATGGCCAAGGTCCTCTACGTGGACGCGGACCACGGGCGGACGCAGGTTGTCTGCGGGCTCTTCGCCGAGAGGGGCCACCTGGTCACCGCGGAGTCCTCGGCCGAGCGGGCCATGATGCGGGCTCAGGGCGACGCGACCTATCAGGCCGTGGTCGTGCACCTGATCCTGCCCAGCATTGACGGGGCTGAGCTGTGCCGATGGCTGCAAAGATGGAGTTCCATGGCCGCCGTGCCACGCGTCGTCTTCACCAGTCCCGGAGTCCAGCTCCGGCTGAAGCTGGAGGAGCACCTGCCGCGCTGGCTTCCGGCCGACGTTTACATCCACGGGCTGGAGGACCCGGCGCGCCTCGTGGATGCCGTGGAACGGATCCTGGAGCGCCCTTGAGCGCCGGGACCCGCCCGGCGCGGCCCGGGCGGCCGGACGACGCGGGGGATGCTTGCCTGACAGATGGCTACCGAAAGGAGGACGGCCTTGCTTAGTGACCTAGTGATCGCGCAGCAGGCGAAGCTGAGGAAGATCGAGGACGTCGCCGCCCAAGCCGGCATCGAGCGGGACGAGCTGGAGCTTTACGGCGACTTCAAGGCCAAGGTCAAGCTGGGGATACTGGAGCGCCTCGCCGACCGGCCGAACGGCAAGTACATTGACGTCACGGCCATCACGCCCACGCCGCTGGGCGAGGGCAAGACAGTCAATACCGTCGGCGTCACGCAGGCTCTGTGCAGGATTGGCAAGAACGCCTTCGTCTGCATCCGCCAGCCTTCGCTCGGGCCGGTCTTCGGCATCAAGGGCGGCGCCGCCGGCGGGGGCTACAGCCAGATAGTGCCCATGGAGGACTTCAACCTCCACCTCACCGGCGACGTGCACGCCGTCAGCATCGCCCACAACCTGGCGGCCGCCTTCCTGGACAACGCGCTGAAGCGCAACAACCGGCTCAACATAGACCCCCAGACCATCTCCTGGAACCGGGTGGTGGACCTGAACGACCGATGGGCGCTCGAAGAGGTCGTCATCGGGCTGGCCGACGGATTCGTGCGCAAGAGCGGGTTCGACATCAGCGTGGCCAGCGAGCTGATGGCCGTGCTCGGCCTGGCCACGGGCCTTCAGGACCTGCGCCGGCGCGTCGGCCGGTGCGTGGTGGGCTACACCTACGATGGCGACCCGGTCACGTGCGAAGACCTCAGGTGCGCCGGCGCCATGACCGTCCTGCTGCGCGACGCCCTCAAGCCGAACCTGATGCAGACGCTCGAGGGCGGGCCGGCCTTTGTCCACACCGGACCGTTCGCCAACATCGCCCACGGCAACAGCAGCGTGCTGGCGGACAAGATCGCCCTGAAGCTGGCCGACTACGTGGTGACCGAGAGCGGGTTCGGGGCCGACATCGGCATGGAGAAGTTCATGGACATCAAGTGCCGCGCCGGCGGCCTGGTGCCGAACGCCGTGCTGCTGGTGGCCACGGTGCGGGCGCTGAAGATGCACAGCGGCGGCTTCCGCGTCGTGCCGGGCCGCCCACTGCCCGACGAGCTGCTCCGGGAGGACCCCGACGCCGTCGCCCGAGGCTGCGAGAACCTGGCCAAGCACGTCGAGAACGTCGCCCTGTTCGGCGTGCCGTCGGTAGTCTGCGTCAACCGCTTCACCGACGACAAGGACTCCGAGGTCGAGGCCATCCGCGAGAGGGCGCTCGGCGCCGGGGCCGAGACGGTGGTCACCAGCGAGGTCTGGGCCAGGGGCGGGGAGGGCGGCACCGAAGCGGCCGAGGCCCTGGTGGAGGCCTGCCAGAAGCCGAGCGAGTTCAAGCTCCTCTATCCTGACGACGCCTCCATCGCGGAGAAGATCGAGATCATCGCCACCCGGGTCTACGGCGCCGACGGCGTGGAATTCTCCAGCACGGCTCGGCGCAAGATCCGCCAGTTCACGCGGCTGGGCTACGGCAAGCTGCCCATCTGCATGGCCAAGACCCATCTCTCGCTCTCGCACGATCCGGCCCTCAAGGGCCGCCCGACCGGCTACGTCCTGCCGGTCAGGGACATCCGTCCGTCGCTCGGCGCGGGGTTCCTCTACCCGCTCTGCGGCGACATGCGGACTATCCCCGGCCTGCCGACGACGCCGGCCGGCGAGAAGGTGGACATAGACGACGAGGGCAAGGTCGTCGGCCTGTTCTGAGGCGCGCGTCGGTCGGCCCGGACGACTGGCAACGAGGGGGCTCTTCGCGCTACACTACTGTGTGCGCGGAGCAGGCGCGTACCCGAGGCCAATCCCCAGCGGAGGTAGGAGCCGGTGAGCAGCATCGCTCAGGTCTGGCCCGCTTACACGCGGTGGCGGTCGAAGGCGTTCACCTGGCGGCGCGAGCTGCCGGCGGCCCGGAAGGTGGTCCTGGCCCTGGGCATGGCGGCGCTCACGGGCCTGAGCGCGCAGGTGCGGGTCCCCCTGGTGCCCGTGCCGATGACGGGTCAGACGTTCGCCGTGCTGTTGAGCGGCGTCCTGCTCGGCGGCACGTTCGGGGCGCTGAGCCAGGCGATCTACGTGGGGCTCGGCGCAGCCGGCCTTGCCTGGTTCTGTGGCGGCGCGGGCGGGATGGCCGTGATGCGGGGCGCGACCGCAGGCTACCTGGTGGGTTTCGTTGTGGCGGCGGCGCTGGTGGGCTACGTCACCGATCGCAGCGCCGCGGCGCGGCGATTCCTGCCGCAGTTCGCGCTGATGAGCTGCGGGGCTGGCGTCATACTGCTGTTCGGCTTCCTCAACCAGGTCTTCCTGCTGCACTGGAGTGTCTTCAGCGCGCTCTGGCATGGCGTGCTGAAGTTCGTGCTCCTCGACGTCGGCAAGGCGGCCGCTGCTGCCGCCATCGCCACGGCGTTGCTGCCGAAGATGTCCGAGGAGGGCCGGGCGGATGGGGCGGAGGCCACCGGCGACGCTTAGGATACGGCCTCACCACCTGCTGTGCATGTTCGGGTTCAGGGGGCTCGGCTACGGCGAGGCCTTTGTGCGCAACATGGGCCGGGTCGTTGACCGGTTCTTCTCGGACGCCGGCGTCAGCGTCGAACTGGTGGAGGGCTGCGACGACGTCTGCTCGCCGTGCCCGCACCGGGCGGGGAACGAGTGCGGCGCCCCGGGCGACCGGCAGAGCGTCAGACAGCGCGACCGGGCCGTGCTTGAGCGGCTGGAGCTGCACACGGGCGAACGGCTGCCTTCGGAGCGGCTCATCCGGGTGATCCTGGAGCGCGTGCGTCCCGACCTCCTCGCTGGCATCTGCGAAGGCTGCCGGTGGCTGGCGATGGGATGCTGTGCGGAAGGTCTGCGCGCCCGGGGCCAGGCATCGCGCCCTACAACTGGCCGCCGTCCGCACGGCCGGCCGCGGTCACCAGGTCTCACAGAGCGAGCGGGAGAGGCACTATCCGATCGGGGCCGACGGGAACATGCTGGACAAGAGCCCGTCTAACGATTAACTTGTATAGCCGTTCTGCTGATGTGTGGGAGGGCGCTTGTGGCGATCAAGGTCCCCTGCCCGGGCTGTGAGAGCACGTTTTTCGTGAAGGACGCGCTCGCCGGGGCGCAGGCCAAGTGCCCCGCGTGCGGTGCTCTGGCCCCCGTGCCCGAGCCGCAGCCCGAGCCCGCTCCCGTGCAGGCCCTGGACCAGGTCGAGGTCGAGCCCGTTCGCCAGGCGCCGTCTCCGGCCGCTGGTGCCAGCCAGTGGGACACCTGGTACCGGCCGGTCAAGTCGGCTCCCGTCTGGCCTTGGATAGCGGCTACGGCGGTCGGCGTTCTGCTGGTGGTGGTCCTGATCGTGTTGCTTCTGGCGGGCGGGGAGGGAGCGCCCGAGAGCCCGCGGCCTCCTCAACGCGAAGGGCCGGTCGCCGCGGAGCAGGGAGGTCGGCCCACCGGCGTTCCGCACCAGCGGCGTCCCGCCGTCGCGGGTAGCCGCACCGCTGCCGGTGAGCGTGCGGTACGCGGGGGGCCGGCGCGCGAGGTGCGGCCCGCACCGGGCCAGCTTGGCCCCGAGCCGGCGCGAGGCAGTGCCGAACGGGATGAGGCGGCGCCCGCCTCCGTCGCGCCGGCGCGGCGCCCCTCGGCGCAAGATGAGGTGCCGACCTTTCCGCCGGGCCCGCTGGAGGGAGGAACATCAGAGGGCTTCGAGGACGTGTTGACGGCCTGCCTGGCGAAAGCCGTGGACGTGACGTACCAGGGGGTGAGGTCGGTGCCCCTCGGGGCCAGGCTGAGTGCCCAGCTCGGAGGGGAGCGGTATGAGGGAATGGCCTACGGCCAGTTCGACGTCTTCGTGCTCAGCCCCGGGGAACCGACCGTCCGGGAGCTCTACCTGAAGATAACGTCGCCCTGGAGGCTTGCCGACGGGACGGTGCTGCCGCCCGGCACCTTCGTGACCCTGGAGAACGGGGCCTACTCCGTGGTGGACGTCGCCGCCATGGAAGCCAGGAAACGCGACATCGAAGAGACGCTCGCACGGGTGGACCGGGCGGCTGCGGACCGCGACTGGGACACGGCCCTGGAGATGCTGGCGCAGGCCTCTGAGCGGCATCCCGATTCGGCGGCCCTCAGGATGCGCGCCGCTGAGATCAGGGACCTGCGTGATACCGTGACGATAACCATCATCAACCTCGCCGAGCCGTCTCTGGGGTTCCGCATCAGTCAGGCGGGCCGCACGGTGGCCGCACAGCGCTTGCGGTACAAGGAGATGTTCACATTTCAGCTCAAGCGGGGCACCTGCACGGCGGAGTGGCTCGGGGGCAATCTGCCCAAAAAGCAGGAAACGATCCAGGTCGCGTATACCGAGACCTGGGCGCTCCGTGTCGTGGGTGCGCCGATTGCGCCCGGCGGCCCGATCATGGAGCGCTGGGTGCGCCGCGTACAGGGACGCCAGAGAGACGAACCGGCGTCGCCTTGATCGCTCCGTGGCTCTGCTTGCCATCCTGCGCACGGGCTGCCGTCGCCGCCCCCGGCCCTGTGGGCCGGAGGTGTGCGGAGGAACCTGCGTACGGCACGTGACAGGCCCCGTCCGACCGGCTATACTGCGCGGCTTTTCGCGCGGCGAAACAGGCAGCCGACGTGGGGCCGGCACGGAGGGGGCGCCGAATTCGCCGTTTTCCTTGACAGGTTTTCCCGGCCGGCTTAACATGTGCGGTTCGGCAACTTGGGGCCGCCGGGGCACCGTGAGGCCAGCCTGGTCCCCGCGGGCCTGCCGACGCCGCCTTGGGCGTTCCATCTATCTCGCGAGGTCAAACACGAGACTGGGGCATGGCAGAGGCGAAGTTCGTCGCCGACGGCAAGCTTATGGAGCTGCTGCAGCTTGTCCCCGGCGACAGGAAGTTCAGCAACGTCGTGTCGGATGAGGTCTGCGCGTGGGCCCATCTGTCTGAAGCGTCGCCGGAAGAGGTGCTGGCGGGGCTGCGTGGGGCCCGTCCCTTCTACTCGGCCAAGAGCGTCCTGATGCCGGCCAGCGAGGTAGTTGCCCGCTACGGCCGGGCCGAGGGCGACCCGCTGGAGCAGGCCGAGCAGGACACGGTGGCCGTTATCGGCGTGCGTGGGTGCGAATGCCGCGCCCTGACCTACCTGGACCGCCCTGAGCCTCTCGCCCATCGAGGGCGGGTTCGTGGTGGTGGCCGGCACCGAAGCGGGCGAACGGGTGCTCAGCGAAGCGGCCTCCCTGCTGAGGGACGCCACGGCCGAGCAACTGGAAGCGCGCCGGGCCATGCGGGACGCCGCCCGCGAGCGGCTCGAGACGCAGAACGCCGACTACGACTTCCCCGAAGACTGGGCGGCCAACCTGCCGGAGACGCTGGACGAGCTGTTCTGGCGGATGGAGCTGGCTCGCTGCGTTCAGTGCGGCGGCTGCACCAACGTCTGCCCCCAGTGCTATTGCTTCCTGCTTGTGGACCAGCGCGTAGGCGAGGATGCCTACGAGCGCGCCCGCGAGTGGGACAGTTGCCAGTTCACGGGCTACTCGGAGATGGCCGGCCCGCCCGGCACGGTCAAGCCCGACCCGCGCCGGGAGCATATGTCCAAGTTCCAGCATCGGTTCGCCCACAAGTTCTGGTACAGCCCCCTGATGCTGGGCGCGCTGGGCTGCGTGGGATGCGGCCGGTGCGGCGACACCTGTCCCGGCGCCATTGATCTGCGCAGGGTGCTCTCGAACGTGAACAAAGAGCTCGCCGAACATGCCTGAGAACGTCTACAAGCCGATCATGGCTGATCTGCTCGAGATCAAGCCCGAGACGCCGACCATCAAGACGTTCCGCATCGCCCCGGAGCAGCCTGTGCCGTTCCGCGCCGGCCAGTTCGTGCAACTCACCGTCCCCGGCGTAGGGGAAGCGCCTTTCACGCCGTCCTCCTCCCCGTCGGTGGACAAGGAAATGGAGATCACGATCCTGCGCACGGGCAGCGTCACCGACGCGCTGCACGCCATGACCAACGGCGGCCCGCTCGGCGTGCGCGGCCCCTTCGGCAAGGGCTACCCGACCGAGAAGATGGAGGGCCACAACGTGCTGGTGGTGGGGGGCGGCGTGGGGCTGGCGCCGCTGCGGTCGCTGCTGCATTACCTGTTCGAGCACCTGGACGACTACAAGCGGGTGGCCATCTGCTACGGGGCTCGCGAGCCCTCCGAACTGCTCTACCGCGACTGCTTCCAGCAATGGGCCGGCTACGACAATGTGTCCTTCGACGTCACGGTGGACGTGCCCGACGAGACGTGGGACGGCAAGGTGGGCGTGGTGACGACGCTGCTGGAGGACTTCGACTTCGACATCGCGCAGACCTACGTCGTGAGCTGCGGCCCGCTGATCATGCTCAGGTTCGTGACGCTGACCTGCTTGAACGCCGGCTTCAAGCCCGAGCAGATCTACCTCTCAATGAACCGCAAGATGAGCTGCGGGTTCGGCAAGTGCGGTCGGTGCAACATCGGCCCGTTCTACCTTTGCAAGGATGGGCCCGACGTCTGCTACGACAAGATCAAGGACTACAAGGATGCCTTCTCGGTCTGACGACGGCGTGCCGCGCTGCCTGCTCTGCTCGATGGACTGTCCCATCGGGGCGCAGGACGACGGACTGGGCCACGTCAGCACGGTGTTCCCGGCCGAGCTCGGCTTCGACCAGGGCGCCTGTGTGCGCGGCCTGACGGCGGCTTGGGTGCTCCAGGCGCCCGACCGGCTCCTTGTGGGCCGCATGGGCGAGGAGGAAGGCGCGGCGGATGCCGTCCTGCGGGACGTGGTGCGCGCCGCATCGCGCTATGGGGGCTCTCAGACCGCCGTGCTCGTGGACGTGAGCCGGCCCATCGAGGGCGTGCTGGCGACCGCTGCGCTCTGCCGGGAAGGCGGCGTGCGGCTGGCCGTGTGGGCGCCGCCTGCTGACCTGCCTCTGGTGAAGGCCGGACTCACGGCGTGCCCGCCCTTCGGTGAGATAGCCGACTGCGACCTGGTGCTCGCCGTCGGCGACCCGTTCAGCACGCACCCGGTGGTGGCCGCCTCGGTGAGGGACATGCAGTTCGGCGCCCGGGGCCGGCGGCTTGTCTCGGTGGACACGGCCGTGGGACGCACGGGGCGCGCGGCGGACGAACGCGTGGCCGTCGGCCCGATGAAGCTGGCCGGCTTCGTGGCGGCCCTGGCCGTGGAGTGCGGAGCGCAGGCCGTTGCGTCCGCCCTGGGCGGCAGGAGCGGGCGGGAGATCTGCGCGGCGCTCGACATCCCCTTCGAGCGGGTGGCCGGGCTGGCCGCCAGGCTGAAGGGCACGGACAAGGTGGGCGTCATCCTCAGCAACAGCCTGGGGCGCTACTCAGCCCCGACGGCGGTCGCGGCGGCCGTCAAGGAGCTGTCCGCCGCGCTGGGTGCCAGGCTGTGGCCGCTGCTGATCGCGACGAACTCCGCGCTGCTGCCGCGGTTGAGGCGGCGCTTCGGCGCGACGGACACCGAAGACCTCATCCGCGCCGCCGAGGGCGGCGAGTTGAAGGTGCTCTGCGTGATCGGCTGCGACCCTTCCAGCGTGCTGCCCCAACGGCTCTGGCGCCCTCTGGTGGAGAAGCCGGAACTCGTCTTCTGGGCCGGCTCGCTGCGCTGCGCGTTCGGCGATGCGGCCGATGCCGTGGTGCCGCTCACGCTGCCGTGGCAGGAGGAGGGGACGGTGCTGAGCTCCTCGGGCGAACCCGCGCGCTTCGTCGCGTGGCTCCCCA
>LJUE01000133.1 GCA_001303885.1 Planctomycetes bacterium SM23_32
TGATACCGCATCCCCACCCCAATGCCAACCTCGATTCGGCCGGCCTCGTGCGGCGGCGGGCTTGATTTGCGCCGGGCGCCCTGCCTATCCTGGGGGGCGTCGCGCAACCGCCGCCCGATACCTGCCGAGGTGCCCACAATGGCCGAGGACAAGACGAAGGGCGCCATCCTGGACTGCGCCCGCGAGATCAAGGACAGCATAGACAAGCGGAAGAAGCCGACGCTGAAGTTCCCCAAGCGCTCGCTGAGCAACGTCGCCTACGATACCGACGAGGGCTACTTCAAGCTGAAGAGGGGCAAGATCACCCGCACCCTGACCTACAACACGGTGAAGACCTTCGCCCAGACCCTACGCATGATGGCCCTCTCCAAGGAAGCCATTGACACCGACGAGGAGGTCACAAAGCGCGAGGCCTACTACGTCTCGAAGAACTGGGGCGACGCCCGCTTCGACCAGCAGCCCGAAAGCGACACCGTCATCGAGGACATCGAGGCGCTCTTCGCCGTGAACCGGGAGCAGCTCGGCTTCATACCCGAGGAGAAGGGCGGCGAGGTGGCCGGCGCGCTCAGCGTGGTGGACCGCGACCGCGTGACGGGCAGGAAGCTGGAGATAGACTGCACGAAGTTCGGCAGCGGGGCCTACTCCGTGCCGATCTCGGTGGAGGAGCTGGAGTTCAAGACCAAGGCGGACTTCGTGCTGGCCATCGAGACGGCCGGCATGTTCCAGCGGCTCAACAACCACTCGTTCTGGCAGACGGCCAACTGCATCCTGGTCTCGATGGGCGGCGTGCCGACGCGGGCCTGCCGGCGGTTTATCCGGCGCCTCAGCGAGGAGAACGGCATCCCCGTCTACGCCTTTGTGGACGGCGACCCCTACGGCTACGGGAACATCTACCGCACGCTGAAGGTGGGCAGCGGCAACGCGGCGCACATCAACGAGTTCTTCTGCGTGCCGGAGGCGAGCTTCCTGGGCGTGACGCCGGACGACGTCGAGAAGTACGACCTGCCGACTCACCCCCTGAGCCAGACCGACGTGAAGCGGGCGAAGGACCTGATGCGCAACGACCCGTTCTTCAAGCACCACAAGCCGTGGCAGCGGGCCATCAAGAAGATGCTCCAGATGGGTCAGCGCGTGGAGCAGCAGGCGTTCGCCAAGCACAGCCTGAACTTCGTGATAGACACCTACCTGCCGGAGAAGCTGGCCGCCACGGATAAGTTCCTGCCGTGAGCGGCCAAGCGGAGGCCCACCACCGCGAACCTATCGTCTTGGGGGCGGCGTCGCAACGCCGTGCCAGAAGCGCAGGCGGCGGGTGAGCAGCAGGCGGATCGAGCGCCAGGCCGTGCGGGCCACCTTCATCTTGCTAGCGCCGCCCTTCTGGTCGTAGCGCAAGACGAGGGGCACCTCAGCGAACCCGAGCCCGAGCCGCCCGAGCTTCAGCAGCAGGTCGGCCATCGCCTCGAAGCCGGCCTCCTCGAAGAGCCCGTCCCCGTAGACCTCCAGGGCGCGATGCAGCGCCGAGGCCCGATAGGCGCGGTAGCCGCACGTGTAATCCCGCACGCCCGGGATGGGGAACAGCGCCCGATACAGCACGCGCGCGGCCCCGCTCATCAGGAGGCGGACGCGGCCGAGCCCCACGACGCGGCTGCCGGGGCGGTAGCGGCTGGCGATGACGACGTCGGCGCCCTCGCGCTCGATGCACGCAACCATGGCGGGGATCAGCTCGGGCGGGTGCGTGTTGTCGGCGTCCATGGCGACGATGACGTCGCTCGGCTCGCACCGGCGCGCCGCGCCGCAGAGGGCGTCGCGGATGGCGGCCCCCAGGCCCATGTTCTGCGCGTGCCGGGCAGCGCGACGCAGACGGCCGCTGGCTTGGCGTCAGGGGTCACTGCGCGCCTCCCGCTTTGCCGAGCAGGAAGCCGGCGACGATGCGGGCTATCCGTTCGCCGCTCCTGCCGTCACCGAACGGGTTCTCGTCCGACGCGCCGGGCGGCTCCTCGCCCTTTGCTTCGAGCAGTCGCGCCGCCTCGGCCTCGATCCGCGCCGGCTTCGTGCCGACCAGCTGCACCCACCCGGTGCCGAGCACCTCGGGGCGCTCGGTGACCCTGCGCATGACGAGCACGGGCACCCGCAAGGTGGGCCCCTCCTCCTGGATGCCGCCCGAGTCCGTGAGTATCAGCGACGCCTCGCTCATCAGCCGCACGAAGGCGGTGTAAGGCAGAGGGTCGCTCAGGCGGACGTTCGGCAGGCCCTCCAGCGGCCCGAGCGCCGCGCGCACGCCGGGGTTGGGGTGCACCGGGAAGACCACGTCCACCTCATCGGCGAACCGGCGGGCGAGCGACGCGACGGCACCGAAGATGGCTTCGAGCGTGCCGTCCAGGCTTTCCCGGCGGTGCGCGGTGACCACGACGAGCCGCCTGCGCGGGTCCCACAGGCCGTCCAGGCCGAGCGCCGCGAGCGGCAGGTCGCGCACCTTGTCGAGCGTCATCTGGAGCGCGTCCACTACGGGGTTGCCGGTGACGTGGACCTGCTCCGGCCGGATGCCCTCGGCCAGCAGGTTGTCGCGGGCCTGTTTGGTGGGCGCGAAGTGCAGGTCGGCCACCCGATCGGCCAGGCAGCGGTTGACCTCCTCGGGGAAAGGCGCGCGCACGTCGTAGGTCCGCAGACCGGCCTCGACGTGACCCACCGGGACGCCCAGGTAGTAGGCGGCCAGCGCCACCATGGCCACGGTCGTGGTGTCCCCCTGCACGAGCACCATGGCCGGCCTCTCGCGCGCCAGCAGGTCCTCGGCGGCCGTGAGCACGCGGGCGCTGAGCCGGCCCAGCGAAGCCCCCTGGCGCATCACCTTCAGGTCCTCGTCCGGCCGTATGCCGAAGGGGTCCCAGACCTGGGCCAGCAGGTCGGCGTGCTGGCCGGTGGACAGGATGCGGGTGGCGAGGCGCTCCGAGAGGCGGCGCAAAGCTGCTATGACGGGCAGCATCTTGACGGCCTCCGGGCGCGTGCCGGCCACCACGAGCACCGTGGGCCTGCCCGCTTCGGTCTCAGGCTTCACGTGCGGCTCCGGGCATGTCATGCGTCTGCCCCCCAGCGGCGGCGGGCGCGTCCGCGGCGCGTGCGATGGTCGCACCGACGCACAGGTGGAACGCCAGCAGCCCCGCCACCAGGTAGTAGTAGTTGAAGAACGACACTTTAAGGAACAAGAAGAAGCCGAACAGCCCGAGCAGCATCCACTTCTGCGTCTCCAACAGCGCGTCCTGTTCGCTGCGGCGTCGCAGCCGCACGATGAGGGCCACCCAGGCCCCACCCAGAACCACGTAGCTGAGGGCCGCCACCCACGACGAGAGGCCCGGGGCATAGCGGAGGCACACCGCCCCCCATCCGAGGGAATCCTCGCGCGGCTTCATCTGCATCAGCAACTCCGCCACGTTATGGAAGAAGGCGCCGGGGTTCCACAGAAAGAAGGGGCTGACGACGACGCCCACACCTGCCGCCACGCCAGCCATCAGGCGCCAGCGCCGCTCCTTGACGGCCAGCGCCGCCAGGAAAGGCGCGCAGAACCAGGCCGTCTGCTTGAGGCTGAGGAACAGCACCAGGGCCACGGCCGTGAGCCACTCGCTCCGCCGCCAGGCCCAGAGAGCCAGACAGAGGTAGAACAGCAGCAGCCCCTCGGCCCAGGCCATTTCGAGCAGGTGCACCTGCCCCTTGTGGAACCAGAAGATCCCTGTCGCCGCCGCCCCGCAGAGCGCCCCGGCCCACGACCGGTCGCCGGCCCACGCCCGCCGCACAAACCACGCAAAGACCGCAAGTCCCCCAGCCTGGGCCAGCAGGTTGGCGCACCTCACGTCCAGCCCGACGGCCACCGCCGGCGCGTAATGCAGCAGCATCCCCGGCAGATAGACAAAGACCCTCTCATACCCGAAGCCCTTCCAGCCGAACCGCTCGTAGATGTCGCTGTACGTGAGGGCGTACGGGTTCCGGCCGGCAAGCAGGGCCCGGGCGGCCTCGGTCGTCACCGACCAGACGTCAATGACCGGCGTCGGCGAACGGCGCACCTGGGTGACGAGGAACAGGGCGAAAGTCGCGCAGCCCACGGCCAGCAGGAGCCGGGCCGTGCGGCGCCGCCGCGTCAGCCAGCCGGCCGCAAGGACGGCGAACGCCAGCGCCGGCAGAGCGCGGTCGGGCGCACGATACGGCCCGGCCGTGAAGTAGACCGACTCGGTGAAGACGAGCAGCCCCAGCGTCAGCAGCGTCAATGGCAGCCCCGCCGCCAGGGCCGCCGGACCGGCCGGCGCGGGACGGTCCCAGCACCCCAGCAGCACCCAGCAGCCCGCGAACACGACCGTCACCACGATGAGGGCCCATAGGCTGAACCCCACCGACGCCTGCCGGATGCTCAACAGCAGGGCGAACTGGAGTGCAAGGAGCCCGGCGAGACGCAGGCCCCCGAGCATGTGGCGAACGAAAGCGGCCACGCCCGTCGCTTGCGCCGTTCCGGCGGCAGCAGCGAGCGCGCGTCCTACGCGACTGACCCGTTCGTCTGTCACTCTGTGCGATCCCCTGGCCTCGCGGCTAGCCTGGTCGGTGCCCCCGTGACGGCCACGTGCAGGAGGCACCGCAAGCACGGTTCTATGGATCGTAGTCGAGGTTCAACGCGGCATCCCTGTGCGAGCCTGCTGCTTCCACGATGAGACGGAGGCGGTGCGTTTTGAGCAACGCATTCGCGAGGGTCTGAACCTGAACGAAGACGAAACCGGCATCTTCCGCTAGCCTCCTGAGCAGCCCGAACTGCGAAACGGCTGAGCCCGAGGGTGGCGCAAGGGCCGAGTTGTGCCATAGCCAAAGTCGGTCAGAAGCGGGCGCCGTGCAAGGCGCTGCTTCTGCCGTCTCACTCGCTCAGGAGCAGGTCGAGCTGGCGGCGGGCCATGTCTATCTTGGCGATGGTGACCTTGAGCGGCTGGCCCAGCAGGAACTCCCGCCCCGTGCGCGTGCCCACCAGCGCCTTCCTCTTCTCGTCCAGGCGGTAGAAGTCCCCCTTGATGTCCTGCACCTTGATGAGCCCTTCCACCGAGTAGTCCTCCAGCCGCACGAAGAAGCCGTATTCCTGCACCCCCGTGACGACGCCCTCGAAGACCTCTTCGGCGTGGTCCTCCAGGTAGCGAAGGAGCTTGATCTTGACGATCTCGCGCTCGGCCTCGTCGGCCCGCTCCTGCGCTTCGTTGCAGTGAGTGGCGACGCGCTGGAGCTTGTCCTTCCAGGCGGCCCGCAGCCGCCCCGCTGACTGCCCCCCGGCAAGGAACTGGTCCAGGACCTGGTGGACCATCAGGTCGGGGCAGCGCCGCACCGGCGAGGTGAAGTGGCAGTAGCGCTCGAAGTGCAGCGCGAAGTGCGGCCGGCAGCCCGGGCTGTAGAGCGCCCGTTGCATCGCGCGCAACAGCTGCATGTTGACGGCGTCGGCCAGATGCGTGCCGGCCGCCTCGGTGAGCAGGTCCTGGAGCTGGCGGCGGTCCAGGGGGTCCACCTTGCGCCCGAGGACGGTGCGCACGAAGGCGGCGAACTCCAGCAGGTCTTCCTCGAGCGGCGGCTCGTGGATGCGGTAGAGCGCCGGCAACTTGCGCCGGCGCATGAAGTCCGCCACGGCGCGGTTGGCGCTGAGCATCAGCTCCTCGACCAGGCCGTGGGAGCGGTCGCGGATGATCTGGGAGACGCCGACCACGCGCCCGTCCTCGCCGATGCTCACGTGGTAGTCGGGCACGTCCAGGTCCACCGAGCCGACCTCGCGGCGCCGCGCGCGGAGCTGCCCGGCCAGGAGGTCCAGCTCGACCAGCAGCGTCCAGACCGGCTCGGGCTCTTTCTCGGCCGCCGCTGCCGCGGCCGGCTCCTCTGCCTCGGCCGCGTCCAGTACCTCCTGCACCTCGGTGTAAGTCATGCGCCGGTCCACGCGCACCGCCGACTGGCAGAGCGCGTAGTCGAGCAGCTCTCCCTCGTCATCGAACTCGAGCCGCACGGTCTTGGCCAGCCGGTCCTTGCCCTCGACCACGCTCAGGGCGTCCTTGCTCTGGCGATGGGGCAGCATGGGGACGACCTCGTTGGCCAGGTAGACGCTCATGCCCCGGCGGCGCGCCTCGCGGTCGAGCGCGGTGTCGGGCCGCACGTAGAACGAGACGTCGGCGATGTGAACCAGCGCCACGCGGCGCCCGGTGCCGGGGTCGCGGCAGAGCGAGAGCGCGTCATCGAAGTCCTTGGCGTCTTCGGGGTCTATGGTGACGGTGAGCTGGTCCCGGAAGTCGCTGCGGCGGCGCAGCTCGGCCTCGGAGGGCTCGCCGGTGAGCCGTTCGGCCTCGCGCAGCACCTCTTCGGGGAACTCGCGCGGCAGGCCGAACTCCAGGATCACCGAGCGCACGTCCACGCCGGGGTCGCCGACCTTGCCGAGCACTTCCCTGATCTCGCCCTCGGGGTTGCGGTGCAGAGTGGGCCAGGCAGTCAGCTCGACCAGCACCTGGTCGCCGGCCTGGGCCTCCATCGAGCCCTCGGGCGCCACGTAGATGTCGCGGAAGAGGCGGGGGTTGTCCGGCACGACGCGCCCGAACTTCTCGCCCGGCGCGAAGGTGCCGATCACCTCCTTGTTGCGGCGCTCGACGACCTTTATCACCCGCCCCGAGGGGCCGAGCGCCTTGCGGCGCCCGCGGGCCCCGGCGCGGCGCGTGCGGCGGTGCAGCTCGACCACCACCAGGTCGTCGTGCATGGCGTCGCCCATGTCCTCCTCGGCCACGTAGATGTCCTGCCCCTCCTTGACGGGCAGCAGGAAGCCGAACCCCCGCGCGTTGCACTGGAGCCGCCCGGTCACCAGCCCGGCCCGCTCGGCGTTGACCCAGTGCTGTTTCTTGACCCTCACCAGCTCTCCGCGCCGCTCCAGGTCTTCCAGCAGCGCCACGAACTCCTCCATCCGCGCCGAGGCCACGGAGAGCCGCCGGGCCAGCTCCTCGGTGCGCATCTGCTGGTAGTCCCGGCCCTTGACGACCTTGAGCACGTCCTGTTCGCTGACCATCCCGCTGCGGTCCCCTTAAGTCCGGTCTGACGTAGATCGTTGACATTCTACCGGAAGGGCAGGCCCATCCGACAGGGGCTGTCCGGCCCTGCGTGCCGGCCTGTCACGGCCGTCCCCCGCGCGGGCCACGCCGTGTTTGCATCCGGCCAGGCACATCCTGCACAATCGGCCGTGTCCCTGAAGCGGGAGCCTCCATCGGTGCACCACCGGCGCGACAGCGTCAGGCCGTTGGCGAGCCGGGCGTTCTGCGGGCTGGCGCTCTGCCTGTGGCTGACAGCCGCAGCCGGCCACGCCGAACCTGCCCCGCTCGCCGAACAGATCGAGGCTCTCCTGTCGGAGGGCCCCCTGGCCAGGGCCGACGTCGGCATACACGTGGTGGCCCTGGGCACGGGCCGCGTCATCTACGCCCGCCATCAGACGCGCCCCTTTGTCGCCGCCTCTAACGCGAAGCTCGTGACCGCCGCGGCCGCGCTGGACGCGCTCGGCGAGGGCTACGAGTTCGAGACGACGGTCTACGCCGACGGTCAGCCGCAAGGCGGCGTGCTGAGGGGCGACCTGGTGCTGCGCGGCGGCGGCGACCCGACGATAGGCGGGCGCTACGACGATGAGGATGCCATGGAGGTGCTCGGCCGCTGGGCGCGCGTGCTCCGCGCCAGGGGGCTGCGCCGCGTCACCGGCGACGTCGTGGCCGACGACACGTTCTTCGACCGCGTCCTTCGGCACCCGCAGTGGGGCGACTACCCCGCCTGGAAGTGGTACTACACCTGCACGTCCGCCCTCTCAATCAACGACAACTGCGTAGAGGTGCTGGTGAGACCGGGCGCAGCCCCCGGCCGGCCGGCCCTGGTGAGCGTCACCCCGTCCTCGGCCCCCGTCACGCTGCGCAACACCTGCGAGACGTCCTCCAGGCTGCACGCCATCTGGTTCGACCGGGAGGCCGGCGGCCGCGTGATCCGGGTCGGAGGCAACGTGCGCATCAACACGGCCGGCTACCGGGACGAGGTGACCGTGCCCGACCCGCCGCTCTACGCGGCGGCGGCTTTCCGGCAGGCCCTGCAGGAAGCGGGCGTCAGTGTGGACGGCGGGGTCCGCCTGATCGAACCGGCCCGGGCGGGGGCCGTCCGCCAGAGGTGGGGCGAGCCGTTGCTGGTGCGGCGCACGGCGCTGCCTCCCGTGCTGAGCACCATGCTCAAGCGCAGCCACAACCACTACGCCGAGCAGGTGGTGAAGACCATCGGCGCCGAGGCCGAGGGTGCCGGCACGTGGGCGGCCGGGCTGGCACGGGCCGGCCGGATGCTGCGGGAGATGGG
>LJUE01000134.1 GCA_001303885.1 Planctomycetes bacterium SM23_32
CAGCAGCCAGTAGTTGGCGCTGAAGCTCCAGTTCATCGGCGCCTTGCCGAAGGATGCCTGCACGACGAACGTCAGCGCGCCGCCCCACAGCGCGTAACCAACCAGCCGCATCCTGAGCGGCTGGTTCCGCAGGGCGCGGTAGGAGGCCGCGAACGCGTAACCGAGGATGCCCAGGTAGAGCAGCAGGCCGACCAGCCCCTGCTCGGAGGCGACGCGGGCGAACTCGTTGTGCGGATGCGTCGTACGCAGGCCGGCCACGAAGGGGAGCATCCGCGCCAGGGTCACCTGAAAGCGCGCATGCGTGGCCGGGAAGGTGCCCATGCCCCAGCCGTGCAACGGGCGGCGCACGTAAAGCTCCGCGCAGGCCGCCCAGTCAACCACGCGCAGGTGCGTGGTGCGCCGTGGCGACATCGCCCACCGCAGCGTCCTGGTCCAGAGCGTCTCGGAGGCCATCACCGCGATCACGGCCACCACCGCCACGGCGAGCGCGCAGTAGACGATTGCCGCCTTCCTCTTGATGGGCAGCAGGCAGAGCGCGTAGGCGCAGCCGGCCGCCAGCGCTGCCACGTAGGCCGCCAGCGCGTTCGCCGCCAGGAAGATGAACGCATAGGCGAACAGCGCGACAACCAGGGCCGCCACCGTGGCGCCCGGTCGGGGACTGGAGCGCCGGCCGGCCTGCTTCGGCGGGCACGCGCGCACGGTCAGGATAAGGAACGCCAGGGCAATGAAACCGGCCGTCAGCATCAGCGGGCAGCCGAAGTTCGGGTTGCTGAAGAAGACCGTCTTCTCGATGAAGGCCTTGCGGAGCGTCCAGCCGTTCTCCCGGGCGAAGTAAACGATGATGGCGCCTTGCAGCACGGCCTCGACGAAGGCGGAGACGGCGAAGACCTTGGCGGCGGAGACCCAGCGCTCCGGACGCGCGAAGAGGTACATCGCCGCCACGCAGAGGAAGTAGAAGGGCAGCTCGCGGATGAAGTAAGCGCGCGTGGCGTAGGGCCACGCGGACCAGTAGTAGGTGAGCCCCGCCCAGACGGCGTAGGCGCCGACGAGGGCCGGGAAAGCGTGCCGCCAGTTCCACCGCGGCCATCGGGGCCGTTCGCGGCCGCCGACCAGGTAGAGCGTGCCGCAGATGGCGACCCCGGCGGCGAGGGTCTGCACGGCGAAGTACTGAAGCCACGAGGGCATCATGGGATAGATGCGGCGGTAGAGGAACTCGTGGAGGCGGGGCCAGTTGTCGCGCAGCCACTCGAGCCAGGGCGGCGCCAGCCAGACGACCAGCACCATCGAAGCGGGGAAACAGGCCAGCAGCAGGTAGTAGCAGAGCTTGGCGGGCCGGGCCCTCTTCATGTGCGTGCGGGCGCTCAGGTGGCGCTCGGGAGCCCCTGAAGGGCTGTGGGGACGCGCGGGCACGGCCCCGGACGCTGCTACAGGCGAGGGTACGGTGCCCTGCGAGATTCCGCGGCCAGTATAGCAGCTTCTCGCTCTACCTGTCCAGCACGCGGATCAGGGCCTCGTCGCTGTTGCCGCGCAGCTCGGGCACGTACATGCCCTGCACCACCGCCGGCAGGGCGTGGAAGACGCCCGGCACCTCGGCCCGGAGCCGATGCCGCAGCAGGTGCTCGCCCCGGCCGATGGCGTCGGCGAAGAAGGCCACCTTCTCATCGCGCAGCTCCATGTAGCTCCAGAAGCCTTCCTGGCCCTGGCCGCCGCTGCGCACATCGGTCGGCTCGCAGCCCGCCGGCTTCATGTCCTCGAAGACGAGGTAGGTGTAGTCGTTGTCCGAGGTCACGCGCAGCTCCACCTGGATCAGGTCGCCGCTCTCCACGCGGTCGCCCTCCTGGAGGGGCACGCGTTCGTAGCGCAGGCGCCGCTCGGTGAGCTTCTGCCCCTTGGCGCCCTCCACCTCCACCTCGTAGGGGATCTGCCGGAGCAGGAAGTAGGTGCGCTCCAGCTTGAGCTGGAGGCCCGAGGCCTTGATGTCCTCCTCCTTCGTGAAGTAGCGCAGGTAGGTGGAGTGATAGAGCGCGCCGGGGCCCTTCTTGGTGATGGTCAGCGTGTGCCTGCCGGCGCCCAGAGCCACGCCCTCGACGACGAACCGGTTGTCGTAGGTGAAGAAGCTGTCCCGGCTGATCCTCACGGTCTTGGTGACGGCGTCGCCGTCGAGGCTCAGGGTCAGCTCGTAATCGGGCCGGCCCTCGCCGCTGGCAAGGACGAACTCGCTCATGGCGGCCACGCAGAGCGTGGTGTCGCGGGTGGAGCGCCAGTAGTAGCCGTTGCGCCGGTTCTCCAGCAGCCACTTGACCAGTCGCGGCGCCACCTCGCTCTTCGGCTCGAGCCGCACCAGCGCCCGCAGGCACCACGCGTTGGTCTCGATGTCCGAGTTCCACCAGTACCACCAGCCCTGGAGGGGCGTGCGGAACCAGGCCACCTCCGTCTCGGCGTTCTGCTCGACGAACTGCATGATGTTGCGCAGCACCAGGGCCGCGCGCTCGGCGTCTTCCAGGTTGGCCAGCGCCAGGCAGAGCAGGGCCTTGCCGTAGAGGTTCAGGTGGTCGCGCCCCTCATAGAGGCGCTCGATGCAGTCGCCCGCCTGCTCGTCGGCCGCGCGCAGTCCCTTCAGCGAGAGCACGTAGGCGGCGAAGGCGTGCACCGCGCTCGCCTGCCAGTGCTCCTTGCGCATCTCGCCTATCTCCCAGTTGCGCAGGAACTCCATGCCGCGCTGTATCATGCCCTCGTCCACGGCCACGTCGCACTGCTGCGCGTTGACCAGGGCGTGCAGCACGTAGGCGGTCAGGTAGGCGCTGGAGCTGCCGCGCTTCCACCAGGCCCAGCCGCCGTCCCCCTGCTGCATGTCCGTGATGCGTTCCAGGCCCTTGCGGATGATGCGGTCCAGCTCGTCGGAGTCGAAGATGGGGCTTTCGGCGTAGATGCGACGGTGCTCCCCCTCCTCGACGCGGCGCACCTCGTCCATGCGCCCGCGGATCAGGCGCACGTCCTCCAGGTCCACGCCCATGTTCTGGAGCGTCTTGAGCGTGAGCACGGCCGGCAGGAAGCGGCTCACCGTCTGCTCGGTGCAGCCGTAGGGGTAGTCCAGGCAGTAGGGGAGGGCGTCCATCATGGCGCCCACCAGCGACGGGGCGAACTGCACTTCGAGCCGCGTCAGTTCCGGTCGCCGCTTCTCCGGCACCGTCAGCTCGACGGTGTGCGTCGTCTCCAGCTCGTCGGGGCGCATCGAGCCGCACCAGGCGTCCTGCTTGGTCATGCCGTGCACCAGGACGGGGAACGTCATCTGCATGGCGTCCGACTCCTCGTCGGTCAGCGCCTTCACCGTGACGCCGGCCACACCTTCGGCGAGCACTTTGACGCGCCAGTCCACGCGCTTCTCACCGTCGGCGGGCACCTCGACGTCCACGGTGGGCTCGTAGCCTTCCATGAAGGAGAGGTGCTCCTCGGGCACCTCGAGGCTCACGCGCGCCGTCTTGGCGGTCTCAAGGTAGTTGTGCACGTTGGCGCTGATGACGACCTCGTCGTACTCCATGAAGAAGCGCGGCGCCTGGAGGCGCACGAGCAGGTCCTTGGTCGTCACCGCTTCCGTGTCGGCCTGTCCCACACGGGTCTCCTTGCTCATGGCCCACGAGCTGACCTTCCAGGTGGTCAGGTTCTCGGGCATGGCGAAGGTGACGGTCGCCTGCCCGTCCTCGCCGGTGGCGGCGTCGGCGACCCACAGGGCGGTGTCGGCGAACTCCTTGCGCACCTCGGCCGTAGCCCCAGAGCTGGTTGAACTCCTCCTGCGTCACGGCCGCCCATTCTCCTACTTCCACCCCCCAGGTCCCCGTCCAAGCCGGCGGCAGGGGCGAGAGCTGCTGGAACGGCCGATGGATGTATCCCCACGCGGCGAACTGCTCCAGCAGGTTGGTGACCATCTGCGGGCGGTGGTAGCGCAGCCGCCCGTGGAAGAACTTGGCGATCGGCGGCGTGTACTCCGGCTGAATGTAGAGCACCGACTTGTCGAACGCGCTCAAGACCACCTGCACATCGGCCGGCTCGCCGTCGGGCGTGCGGGCCGCCACCGTGACGGTGGCCTCCTCGCCGGGGTTGTACTCGGCCTTGTCCGCAGCGACGTTGACCGTGACGACCTTGTCCTCGGGCGGCACGCAGATGCGCTTGACCTGCTCATGCACGCGCAGGTCGGAGACCGTCATCGCCTCGACGAAGAAGTTCGGCTGGTCCCCCTCCTCGATGGGCACATCCACCACGGCGTGGCCGCCTTCCAGCCGCAGCAGCCGGTAGCTGAGCAGCGCGCCGTTGTCCACCTGGTCGGCGAAGAGCACGTGGCTGACGGGCCGGCGCGTGTTGACCATCAGATGGCAGGTCTCGCCGGGCCGGTAGGTGCGCCTGTCGGTGATCAGCTCCAGGTCGTTGAAGCGGTAGAGCCGCCCGTCGAAGTCGCGCCCGCAGACCCAGACCAGCCCGTAGCCCTCCACCACGCCGCCCCATTCGTCGGGCGCGGCGAACTTGATCTTGAGCTGGTCGCTCTTCTCGTGCCGCAGCCGGAAGGTCAGCGTGCCGCGCTCGTCCGTCTCGGCGGTCCACCGTCTCAGCTCGGTCTCCTCGATGCGGGCGTTGTCGGGCCCGCCGAACACGATGCTGGAGACGGTGACCACTCCTTCGGCCTGCACGGGCCGGTTGTCCGGGGTGAGGCATCGGACGCTGATGACCATCTCCTCGCCGGGCCGGTAGTAGCCGCGGTCGCTGCCGACCATCGCGTAGTAGGCCTGGCGGGTGACTTTCACGTCGCCCTCGCCGGCGATGACGCGGCGGCTCGCGTCCCGCACCTCGGCCTGCACGACGTAGCGATGGTCGCGGTCGGGATGGTCCCTCAGCGCCGGCGCCGTGTCTATCTCCACCTTGAGCGTGCCGTCGGGGCCGATGTGGCTCTCTCCCTGCTGCACCAGCTCGCGCACGGGACTGCGCGGCGTGTAGCCCCACCACCACGTCGGGGGCGCCCAGCAGCAGCGCATGCTGTCCCACCAGGGGAACCAGTCGCACTCGTACCACGAGTAGCCGTAGCCCGGCCCGTAGAGCCAGTCCCACGCGCCGGGGAAGTAGTAGCGATGCGTGTACTCCTCGCGCAGCACCTTGTAGCTGACCGTCGCCTCGGTGACGGGCGCGCCGAAGTAGTAGGTGGCCCTGATGACGGCCGTCAGCTTCTCGCCGAGCCTGGCGTGGGTCGTGTCCGGCTCGACGGCAACCTCGAACTCGGGCTTCTTGTACTCCTCGACGCGGAAGTTGCCGCCGCCCGCGTAGCGCTCGCCGTGCACCTGGATGCCGTAAACGCCCAGGGGCGGCTCCTCCGCCAGCACCAGCTCGCCGTCCAGCCCGCCGTAGTCGTCGGTGCGCTTGGATACGTTCAGCAGCTCGTTGCCGCGGGGGTCATGAACGGTGATCTGGAAGCTCTCCTGCGGGGCGTTTTCGATGACGCCGCGCCGCATCCGGCGCACCCAGACCTTGAAGCGCACCGTCTGCTCGGGCCGGTAGACGGGCCGGTCCGTGATGACATAGGCGAACAGGCCGTCCTCCATGCGCGAGGGATAGTAGGGGGACTGGTAGGTCATGCCGCTCCAGGCCATGCGGCCTTCGGGGGCGGCGATGAGTAGGTGAAGCTGGTTGTTGCGGTTGGCCGGCTGTTCGAACAGGGCCAGGCCGTCGTCGTCAGTGCGCAGGTCGGTGACCTTGGTGTGCCATATGTTCTTGCGCAGGATGCGGTTGTGAGTGCTCCAGCTCTCCAGCACGCTCACGTCGGCCCCGGCCACGGGCGCGCCGCTGGCGGCGTGGGCCACGTAGTAGAGGTTGCCCTTGGCGGTCTTCTTCTCCACGAAGGCCAGGTCGTTCAGGGCGGCCACCGCGCGGCTGGCGCCGAGGGCGAGCAGGTCCACGCCCTTCTTCTGCGCGTCCTCCTCCGGGGGCTCGGCGGCGTAGGCGTAGATCAGGTAGGCGCCCCGGTCCTGGAGCGGTGTCTGGAGGGTGGCCTGCGCGTAACGGTGCGTCCCGTCGTCCTCGACGGCGTCGGACCAGCGGGCCACCTCCTGGCCGACATAGCTGGCGGCCGTCTCGCGCTCCCACTGCTCGGAGTGCGGCCACACCAGCCAGTGGGACCAGCTCTGGAGCATGCGAAGGTAGGGGTAGGGGTTGTCGCGCTCCTCCTGCAACTCCCGGCGGAGCTGCTCCAGCAAGCCCCGCAGGTCCACCTTGCGCGCCACGAACCAGACGCGGTCCATGTTGCGGTAGCTGAGCTGGAGGGTTGCGGGCGCGCCGGCGGCCTGCACGCCGGCGTCGCTGATGCGCACCTGCGGCGCCCGGATGCGCGCCACCTGGCTGGCGGCCTGGCCCGACCAGTCGCTCTGCGGCAGCGCCTCCCGCAGCGCCTCGTACTCGTCAATGGCCTGACGGTACTGCTGGCGGCTCTGGTAGTAGAGGCCGACGGCGTAGCGCGCCTGGTCGGCGATGCCGCTGTCGGCGAAGTCGCCGGCCACGGTGCGCAGCAGGCCCATCACGTCGAACCACGCCGGCAGCTCCACTTTGCGTATGCGCCCGCCGACCAGCACCAGCGCCTCGCCGTCCTCCAGTTCCCAGGGGTTGAGCGTCTCGAGCTCCTCCTGCAGGGGCTGGCCCGAGCCGCTGTGGTAGAAGCCCGCATACATGTTCAGCCGGTCCATGCCGAACCGCTTGCGGGCGAGCATGGCCTGGCGGTAGTCACTGAGCGCTGTGTGGCGGCGCTCCTCGGTCTTGTCCAGCTCGCGCACCTCGCCGAGCAGGTAGAGCATCTTCTCGTCGTCTAGCCCTCGTCGAAGTCGTCCTCGCCCGCCGTCTCAGCCAGGAACTCGTCCCGCTCCCCCCACCAGCGATACCAGAACTGCGGCTCATCATCGTAGATGCCGAAGCGCGAGAGCAGGTTGACCAGGTCGAAGGTGCACTCGATGCGCTCCTCAAGCCACTTCGCGCCTTCCTCGATGGGCAGCCCCACCGCCAGATCCTGCCTGGCGTAGAGGTCCCGCGCGCGCTCCATGTGGGCGACGGCCTGCTTCTTGTCGTACTGGTGGCTGTGCAGGAAGGTGCCCTGCTCGCGGACGCCGCGGTGGAACTCGCCCCCGGAGCGCGTGCCCCAGTGGGGCAGCAGCATGTAGAGGTGGCCGGTCAGCCGTTCGGCCCGGGCCTCCTGCCGGGTGCCTTCGGTGCGCGCGACGTAGTCCGCGGCCGCCTCGAGAGCCTCGCCGAAGAGGCTGAGGCGCAGCTTGCACATGATGAGCCGCTCCGCGGCGCGGTGCCAGTCCTCCGCCTGCGCCTCGACCAGCGCGCCGTAGACTCCCGCGGCCTCCGCGTAGTTCTTCTGGTCGAACAGCTTGTCGGCCGCCTGGAAGGTCGGCGGCCCCTGGGCGGCGCCGAACCCGATCACGGAACCGATGGTGAGCAGCAGGGCGAGGCCGAGGACGACGCCGTTTCGTCTGGTCAGCATCTTCGCGCTCCGGACAGAGGCGGGGCGGGGCGCCGTCCGGCGTTGCGGGATCCCCAACTTACCGGCGCCCCGCGCCCAGTTTACGCCATTAGACGGCCCGGAGCCACGCGAAGTTCCCCGGCCGCAGCGCCACGCCGACCCTCAGCTCCAGCGGCATCCTGTAGCGCCGAAGTGCCTTTCGTCCCCTCCCGTCCGCTCCGGCGGCATGCGTGCCGGGCGTTCCCCTTGCCGCGCCCGCGTGTCTGTCGTACTATACGATGACGTGTGTCCGGGTGTCCACGCTTCCGCAGGGAGTCGTAAAGGGCCATTGAGCAAGAGGTTGCGACTTAAGGTCGTCGCGTGCGGCGTCTTCGAGGAGGAGCTGCGCGCTGCGGCCGCCGGCAGCGCGAACGAGGTGGAGGTCGAGCTTCTGGACGCCGGCCTGCACGCCGTGCCGGAGACGCTGCGCCTGCGCGCCCAGCAGGCCATAGACGCCGCCTCCGATGCGCGGCGCTACGACGCCGTCTGCCTCTCCTACGGGCTCTGCGGCCGGGGCACGGCCGGGCTGATCAGCCGCGAGCTGCCGCTCGTCATCCCGCGCGTGCACGACTGCATCGCCGTGTTCCTGGGCAGCGCGGGGGCCTACGCCGAGCAGTTCGCCCGCCATCCGGGCACGTTCTACTTCACTACGGGCTGGTACAGGCACAAGGCCCACCCCGAGCGCACGCGCATGGCCGCCGCGCGCCGGTTCGACGCCACCACGCACCCGCACTACGCCGAGCTGAGCCGGCGCTACGGGCGTGAGAGCGCGCGCTACGTGGTGGAGTTCCTCGAAAGCTGGCGCCGCAACTACTCCCGCGCCGCGCTGATTGACCACGGCTTCGCCACCGCCGAGCACGAGGAGATGACCAGGGCCGTGGCCGAGGCGGCGGGCTGGGACTACGAGCGGCTCCCGGGCAGCATGGCCTTGCTGGAGGGGCTGCTGGCGGGGGAGTGGGACGAGGCCGAGTTCCTCCTCGTGCCGCCCGGCCTCATGGTAGTGCCCACCAACGACGAACGCATCCTGGCCGCCGTGCCGGCGCCCGAGGGGTCGGACGTGACCGGGGTGCTGACCGCGGTGGACACCACTCAGGGCATTGCCACGGGCACGTTCTTCTACGGCGAGCACGCCGAGGACGCGGGCCAAGCCGACCTGGGCCTCGGCATAGACGCCGGCGGCACCTACACCGACGCCGTCGTCTACGACCTGCGGGGCGGCGCGCTGCTGTGCAAGGCCAAGGCGCTCACCACGCCCTACGACCTGGTGGAGGGCATCCGCAACGCCCTGGGCGGGCTGGACGGCTCCCTGTTCGGGCGGGTCAGCTACGCGTGCCTCTCGACCACGCTCGCCACCAACGCCATCGTAGAGGGCCGCGGCCTGCCCGTGGGGCTGGTGCTGATGCCGTATCACGAGGCGGTGGCCGCGCGGGTCAAGACGCCCCTGTTCCGCTGCATCGGCGCGCGCATGAACATACAGGGCCTGGAGGAGCGGCCGGTGGACGAGGGCGAAGTGCGGCGTGCTGCCGAAGAACTGGCCGCAGAGGGCGCGGCGGCCTTCGCCGTGAGCGGCTACGGTTCCGTGCGCAATCCGGCCCACGAGCTGCGCGTCAAGGAGATGCTGCAGGCTGAGCGCGGCCTGCCCGTCGTGTGCGGTCATGAGCTGTCCGGCCGGCTGAACTTCGTGGAGCGTGCCCACACCGCCGTGCTGAACGCCCGACTGCTCCCGCTGATCGGCGAACTGCTCCGATCGGTTGAGGACGTGCTCGGCGAGGCGGGCGTGGCGGGGCCGCTGTTCGTCGTGCGGGGAGACGGCGGCATCATGCACAGGGACGTGGGGCGGGCTCGCGCGGTCGAGACCGTCCTGAGCGGGCCGGCCGCCAGCGCCGTGGGGGGGCGCGTGCTTACCTGCCACCGGGACGCATTGGTGGTGGACATCGGCGGCACGACAACGGACATAGCCGTCCTCAGGGAGGGCCGGATTGCCATCAGCCCCGAAGGCGCGCGCGTCGGCCACTGGCGCACGAGCGTCGCGGCCGCCGACATCCAGACCACCGGCCTGGGTGGCGACAGTGCCGTGCGACCGGCCGGACGGCGCCGCGTGCGCCTGGGACCGGACCGCGCCGTGCCGCTCGCCCTTGTGGCGGCCGGCTGGCCCGGCGTGCGCGACGAGCTGGCCGAGCTTGCGGCCGAGCAGGTGCAGGGCACGCTGACGCCGGAGTTGCTCGACTTCTTCGTGCTGGCCGGCAGGGCGGCCGGGCTGGCACTGGACGGGGCGGAGCGACGCATCGTTGAGCTGCTGTCGGAGCGTCCCCGGTCGCGCTCTGCGCTGGCGCGTGCCTGCGGCTGCGCCGGGCCGCAGCTGCTGCGCGTGGGGCGGCTGGAGGGCATCGGCCTGGTGCGCCGCGCGGGCGTGACGCCCACCGACGCGCTGCACGTGCTGGGCGAGTACCGCGCGTTCGATGAAGAGGCGGCGCGGGCCGGCCTCGGGCTGCTGGCGGGGTTCCTGGACTGCCCGGCCGAGCAGGCGGCCCTGATCGTCAAGCACGAGGTGGAGCGCCAGCTTGCGCTGGCCGTCGCCCGACGCGAACTGAGCGCGGACGATCTGCCCTTCGAGCGCTTCGAGGACGTCCGAGCGCTCCTCGAGCGCGCACTTGACGGGCAGGAGGACGCGCCGTCCGCGGAAGGCCCTCCCTTCCGGTTGCGCTGGGAGCAGGTGCGGCCCGTGGTGGGCATCGGGGCGCCGGCGGCGGCCTTCCTGACCGGTGCGTGCCGCCTGCTGGGCACGACGGCCGTCGTTCCGCCCGACGCCGACGTGGCCAACGCCGTGGGGGCCGCCACGGCCCGTGTGGTGGTGTGCGAGCGGGTGCGGGTGCGGCCCGCCGAGTTCGGCGGCTACGTGCTCTACGGCCCCGACGGTCGGGAAGACTTCGCCCGGCTGCCCGACGCCGAAAGCGCGGCGCGCCGGCGGGTGGTGGACGCTGTGCGGCGGAAGGCGCAGCGGTTCGGCACGGCGGAGCAGCAGGTGCGGGTCGAGGTGAGCCGCCTCGTCGGCCGCCTCCAGGACGGCAGCGCCCAGTTGCTGGAGATCGAGGTGGCCGGCTCCCTGGCCGGTGCTCCGCTGGTGCCGGCGCACACGGGGAGAGGCACCTAACTGTGGCAACTGCTGACACTCTGTGGCCGGGCCGGTCACATGATGCGGGCTCGACCGCGGCCGGCTGTTGAACGGCGTCGCCTGTCTGCTATAATGTGATTCTCGGGCGTCTCCCGCCCGACCATCCCTGCGGCCCCATCGTCCAGTGGTCCAGGACACCGGACTTTCGATCCGGCAACCGGGGTTCGACTCCCCGTGGGGTCACCATGGCGCATGCGGCCCGCTCTCGATGCGAGGGCGGGCCGCGTGCCGTATTAGGGCAGCACCTGACAGAATGGCAGGTGAGGTGTGCGGGCCGGCAGAAGGCCCGGGGTCGCTGAGCGCGGGTCTATGGCCCTCCTCAGCCCGGGGCAGCAGGGCCCGTGGAGGAACAGGGCGGCCGGATTGGCAGGCGCGTTGACCGGCGGCAGCGGCCGTCGCGCCGCCGCCTACGGAGCAGCGGGGGACGGCCACACGTTGGCCGTCCCCCGTCGTGGGAGGGAATGCGTGCCGGGGCTCAGGCTCCGGCTCAGTAGAGGTCGCTCAGCTCGACGTCGTTGGCGTCTACGTTGCGGAACAGGTCCGCCATGGAGGTCTCGGGGCGCTCGAAGTCCTCGTCGGTGAGGCTCACCGTGACCTCAGCGTCGCCCCTGGCGCTGACGGCGCCGGCGCGTGGCACGTAGCCGCGGCGCTCCTCCCGTTCCTTGCACACAAGGCAGAGCACCGCGAAGGGCCGCGCCTTGAGCCTGCGGGCCTTGATCTGCTTCCCGCAGGCCTCACAGACGCCATAGCTGCCTTCGCGCACCTTCTGGACGGCCCGATGCACCTCCTCGATGGTGGCCGAGCCGGTCTCGGCGAAGACGGCCGCCATGTAGTCAATCTCGCCGTCCGACGCGATGTCCAGCAGCTCGGTGGGGTCTCCGCGCGAGGTGTTCTGCACGTTGCCCAGGTTCTGGTGCAACTCGCGGATGAGCTTCTGCTCGAGGGCGACCAGCTGCTCCTCTATCTTGCTCGCGTCGAGCTTGCGCCGGTTTCTTCGTTGCTTTTTCTTCGTTGCCATGTCTGCTCCCTCCCGTTGGAGCGGCCGTAGGTCACGCAAATCGCGTTCCCTTCGTCCCCGTCCCGAGCCGGCGCGCCGCCTCTGCATGGCGCGGCGCCCCGCCCGGCGGGCCGCTCTCGTCCTTAGTGTGTCCTGCCCCTGTGCATGTTCACTCGCTCCCTTGGCGCATGGTAAGGTACCGCGTGGGCGCAACTTGCGCAATCGGGGCATGCACGAGGGGGGCCTTCGAAAACCTTGAGGGGCGCCTGCGGCGCTCTGGCAGCCGGGGGCGGTGCTGTCGCAATGTCCGACAGGCGAGGGGAATGCGCGAGGAATTCTGCGGCGGGCCTTGACAGCGCCGGGGCGGGAGTGTATACTGAGACAATGAGCCACCGGCCAGTGTGGGCGGTGGCTCATACGTTCTTCCCGCCGCCGGGGGCGTGGGGCCGATCCGGTGCCGCTGATGCGCCTTTTTGGGGCGTCATCGGTCGGCGTGCCGGGCGGCCCTGAGCCGGCGGGCGGGGATTTGACAGGCGAGCCGGATGTGGTATACTAAGGGTAGCATCCGGTCGTACGCTCTTTGACAGACAGGAGACGGAAGCGGACTGCGCTAGGCCCGTGCCTGCGGCCCTGCGACGCGCTTGGCAAGCGTCGCGGGCGGAGCCAGGTCAGCCCGGCACGTGCGTGCTTACGGGCACGTGCGGGGTCGAAGAGCATCATTCTTCGAAGGGTATGATACTGGCTCAGAACGAACGCTGGCAGCGTGCCTTACACATGCAAGTCGAGCGCGAAATCCCGCTTCGGCGGGAGAGTAGAGCGGCAAAAGGGTGAGTAACGCGTGGGTAAGCTGCCCTCGGGAGCGGGATAACGGCGGCCGCCTTGTGCGGCCCTTCGGCGAAAGCGCCGCTAATACCGCATGCAGATGCAGCCGCACCTTCTTACTCGTAAGCAGGTAGCGGCCGTGTTGAAAGGGTCGTTGGACTTCGGTCCTTCGTCTGCCCGAGGAGGTGCCCGCGTCCTATTAGCTTGTTGGTGAGGTAACGGCTCACCAAGGCGATGATGGGTAGCCGGCGTGAGAGCGTGACCGGCCACACTGGGACTGAGACACTGCCCAGAGCCCTACGGGGTGCTGCAGTGGGGAATCTTGCCCAATGGGCGAAAGCCTGAGGCAGCGACGCTGCGTGGGGGAAGAAGGCCTTCGGGTTGTAAACCCCTGTCAGGGGTTAAGAAACCCGTGTGGAGAAATCCGCACGGCTGACAAAGGCCCCAAAGGAAGCCATGGCTAACTCCGTGCCAGCAGCCGCGGTAATACGGAGATGGCAAGCGTTGTTCGGAATCACTGGGCGTAAAGCGCGCGTAGGCGGTCGGGTAAGTCGGATGTGGAAGCGTCCGGCTCAACTGGACAATGACGTCCGAAACTGCCCGACTGGAGCACGGTAGGGGAGAGTGGAACTCCTGGTGGAGCGGTGAAATGCGTAGATATCAGGAGGAACGCCGGCGGCGAAGGCGACTCTCTGGGCCGTTGCTGACGCTGAGGCGCGAAAGCCAGGGGAGCGAACGGGATTAGATACCCCGGTAGTCCTGGCCGTAAACGATGGGCACTTGGTAGTGGGGGTAACTTCACTGCCGGAGCTAACGCGTTAAGTGCCCCGCCTGGGTAGTACGGCCGCAAGGCTAAAACTCAAAGTAATTGACGGGGCCTCGCACAAGCGGTGGAGCACGCGCCTTAATTCGAGGCAACGCGAGGAACCTTACCAGGGCTTGACATGCAAGGGTAAGGACCCTGGGTCAGCCAGGGGGCCTGCACAGGTGTTGCATGGCTGTCGTCAGCTCGTGTCGTGAGATGTTGGGTTAAGTCCCATAACGAGCGAAACCCTCGTCCTTAGTTGCTAACGGGTCATGCCGAGGACTCTAAGGAGACTGCCGGTGCCAAACCGGAGGAAGGTGGGGATGACGTCAAGTCATCATGACCCTTATGCCCTGGGCGGGACGCATGCTACAATGGCCGGCACAAAGGGAAGCGAAACCGCAAGGTGGAGCGAAGCTCTAAAAGCCGGTCCCAGTTGGGATCGGGGGCTGCAATTCGCCCCCGTGAACGAGGAATCGCTAGTAATCGCGGATCAGCCACGCCGCGGTGAATGTGTGCCCGAGGCTTGTACACACCGCCCGTCAAATCACGGGAGCTGGGAGCACGCTAAGTCGTGGGTCTAACCCGCCTTCGGGCGGGAGGGCCGCGCCCACCGTGAACCCGGCAACTGGGATTAAGTCGTAACAAGGTAGCCGTAGGAGAACCTGCGGCTGGATCACCTCCTTTCTAAGGACCTAACCGTCCGCCGGGCGTCCCCATCAAAGGGACCCTTCATCCTGGTCCCGGGCGCCCGGGAACTGAGAAAGCCCGGCCTGCATCCGCCTGCCGACGCCCCTGGGGCGTCGCGGCGCCAGCAGGGCGGGCCGGCACAGAGCCGTTTCCGTCTCCTTTCTTCATACGCAGGGCCTATAGCTCAGTCGGTCAGAGCGCGCCCCTGATAAGGGTGAGGTCAGTGGTTCGAATCCACTTAGGCCCACCAGAGAGGAAGGAACCGCCCTCTGGCTCAGCGATGGGAGAGCTTCTGCCCGCGGGGATGTAGCTCAACTGGGAGAGCACTGGCTTTGCAAGCCAGGGGTTGCCGGTTCAAGCCCGGTCATCTCCACCAGCTACGCGTATGTGAGAGTCGTGCGCCCCACGGCGGCCCGGGGCCGGGAGCCCGGACGGATTTCGGGGGCCCCGGAGAGGCCGCCGGCGGGGCAGAAGAGTCGTCAGTTGCTCTTTGACATGTGAATAGGAAAGGCGTCAGTGGTGAATGCCACCACGAAAGCCGGGGTAGCGGACTGTCGAGTGTCAAGCTACCAAGAGTGCAGGGTGGATGTCTTGGCGCCAACCGGCGATGAAGGACGTGGAAGGCTGCGATAAGCCCGGGGGAGCCGTCTAACAGGCTTAGATCCCGGGATCTCCGAATGGGGCAACCCGATGCCGCGGAAGCGGCATCATCCCCGTTTGAAATCCGCCTACGGGCGGGGATAGGGCGGGGAGGCAAACCGGGCGAAGTGAAACATCTCAGTAGCCCGAGGAAAAGAAAGCAACCGCGACTCCCTTAGTAGCGGCGAGCGAAAGGGGAACAGCCCAAACCGTCCGCACCTTCGGGCGCGGGCGGGGTTGAGGGGCCATCGCTACGTGTCCGCGTAGCCCTACGTGAACGGGACTGGAAAGCCCGGCCACAGAAGGTGAGAGCCCTGTAGCGGAAAGGGCGAAACGGACGCAGATGGTACCCCGAGTAGCGTCGGACACGTGGAACCCGGCGTGAAACCGGGAGGACCACCTCCCAAGGCTAAGTACGCGTTGGCGACCGATAGCGCAGAAGTAGCGTGAGCGATCGATGAAAAGAATCCCTTCGAGGGAAGTGAAACAGAACCTGAAACCCTGTACTTACAAGCAGTCGGAGCACTGTGGAAGCGGCGAATGCGGCTTCCCGTGTGACGGCGTGCCTTTTGGAGAATGAGCCGGCGAGTTAAGCTGCGTCGCGCAGGTTAAGTGCCTCAGGCACGTAGCCGCAGGGAAACCGAGTGTTAACAGCGCGACCCTCGTGGCGCGGCTTAGACGCGAAGCCGGGTGATCTATCCATGGCCAGGATGAAGCGACCGTAAAAGGTCGTGGAGGTCCGAACGCACCGATGATGCAAAATCGGGCGATGAGCTGTGGATAGGAGTGAAAGTCTAATCAAACCCGGGGATATCTCGTTCTCTCCGAAATAGCTTTAGGGCTAGCCTCCTGTTGTAGGCGACGGGGGTAGAGCACTGAATCGATTCGGGGGCCCACCAGGTTACCCATTCGAATCAAACTCCGAATACCGTCGCCCGGAAGCAGGGGAGTCAGACTGCGGGGGATAAGCTCCGTGGTCAAAAGGGAAACAGCCCAGACCGTCAGCTAAGGCCCCTAAAGTGCGCTAAGTGCATCGAAAGGAAGTGGAGAAGCTAAGACAGCCAGGATGTTGGCTTAGAAGGAGCCATCATTTGAAAAGTGGGTAACTCCTTACTGGTCGAGCCTCTCTGCGCCGAAAATGAACGGGGCTCAAGCGCACTGCCGACGCTACGGGCCTTGTCCCGCCTTGGCGGGACGGGGCGGTAGGAGAGCGCTGTATGCAGGGGCGAAGGCGTACCGAAAGGAGCGCTGGACCGCATACAGGTGAGAATGCCGGCATGAGTAGCGTGAAAGGGAGTGAGAATCTCCCTCGCCGAAAACCCAAGGTTTCCTGGGCAAGGTAATTCCTCCCAGGGTTAGTCGGGACCTAAGGCGAGGTCGAAAGGCGTAGCCGATGGACAGCAGGTTAATATTCCTGCACCGCTGGTAGCCGCGACAGCTGTCTGGCCGACGCGATCAGGCGGAGCCGCACGATCAAACAGACATGGTCAGAAGGGCCGTAGGCCCGCATGTGGCCGAGCCGATCGCCGAGAAAAACGCCAGCCAGGGGCTACTTGCGCCCGTACCTAAACCAACACTGGTGGGTGAGGAGAGAATCCTCAGGCGCTCGAGAGAACCGCCGTTAAGGAACTCGGCAAATTGGGTCCGTAACTTCGGGAAATGGACCGCCTTCGTACGGCCGCTTTTCGGAGTGGCCGTCTCGGAGGTCGCAGTGAAGAGGCCCGGGCGACTGTTTACTAAAAACACAGGTCTGTGCAAAGGCGCAAGCCCAAGTATACAGACTGACGCGTGCTCGATGCCATAAAGTCAAGGGAGGGGGTTATCCCGCTTCGGCGGGAGAAGCTCTCAACCTAAGCTATGGTGAATGGCGGCTCTAACTATGAGAGTCCTAAGGTAGCGAAGTTCCTTGTCACCTAACTGGTGACGTGCATGAATCGCGTAACGACCTGGGCACTGTCTCAACGGCGGACTCGGCGAAATTGTGATCGTGGTGCAGACGCCACGCACCCGCGGCGGGACGGAAAGACCCCGTGGACCTTTACTGCAGCATGGCATTGGGTTCTGGCAGTGCATGTGTAGCATAGGTGGGAGGCTGTGAAGTCCCTTCGCCAGGAGGGGCGGAGCCGTCAGTGGAATACCACCCTTGCTCTGTTAGGTCTCTAACCCCGACCCGTGAAACCGGGCGGAGGACAGTGCTTTGTGGGCAGTTTGACTGGGGAGGTCTCCTGCCAAAAAGTAACGGAGGAGCCCAAAGGCTCCCTCAGTGCGGTCGGCAATCGCACGTTGAGTGTAAAGGCATAAGGGAGCTTAACTGCGAGACGTCTCAGTCGAGCAGATGTGAAAGCAGGGCTTAGTGATCCAGCGGTTCTGTGTGGAAGGGCCGTTGCTCAACAGATAAAAGGTACCCCGGGGATAACAGGCTCATCTCCCCCAAGCGACCATAGCGACGGGGAGGTTTGGCACCTCGATGTCGGCCCATCGCATCCTGGGGCTGAAGAAGGTCCCAAGGGTTCCGGAGTTCACGGATTAAAGCGGTACGCGAGCTGTTGTCCTGCTAAGGGCATCGCTGGGTAGCTATGTTCGCAAAGGATAACCGCTGAAAGCATCTAAGCGGGAAGCCGTCTCCAAGATTAGCTATCCGGTCCCCTTCGAGGGAATAAGGCACCTCTAAGACCAAGAGGTTGATAGGCCGGAGGTGTAAGTGCGCATACATAAAGGCACTTAGCTGACCGGTACTAATCCGCCGAAAGGCTGACACAAACCGACCGTCCGTCCCGGCACACTTCGCGGTGGTTGCAGCCACTGACCCTTTCCTATTCCTGTTCTGACGCGCCCTGCATGCGCAGCGGCCCGCAGCGCAGCTGTCCTCAAAGGAAGGCGAAGGCCTCAGGGCCTGCCTTTCGGCTCAGCGCGCGTGTGGGGCGTCAGGATAATTGCCCGGTGATCATAGCGGAAGGGCAACACCCGTTCCCATCCCGAACACGGCCGTTAAGTCTTCCGCGCCGATGATATTGGTCCCTCGTGGACTGAGAAAGTAGGCCATTGCCGGGCTTTTTCTTTGTACCTTCCCCATCTTCGCGCCCCCTGCGCCGGCCTCCTGGCCCAGCCCTTGACTTGCGGGCGCCTTTCGGTGATAATCGCCAGCATCGGGGTTTCGTCCCCGGCGGGCGAGTCGTCTGTGGTCGAGGCGTTCCGACACAATCCGCTGCCCGGGCCCCTCGTGGTGTTTCGACCCGAGCCCGTCCGGGACGAGCACTCCGGCGGACAAGCGCGAGAGGGCCCTCAGCAGTGGAGAGATAGAGCAGCCTTGGTCTGCTCCGGTTGGGCGGAGTCGGACGGCGGGGCTTCCCGGGTTCAGGCCCGGGCTGCCCGGCCCGATCGCAAAAGGCAAGGCACAGCGGCACAAGAGCGAACTGAATGCCTGGTGGGAGCGTTGAGGCCGACCTTCGGGAGACGGCCGGTTCGGGCGCGTCCCAGGACGCCGTCCCCACCTGCATATAGGGGAGTCGTGGGGTGACTGGCCTGAGTCCTGACTGCAAAGGTCGTTGCGGAGATGCAGGAGGCCGCCTGCGGGGCGGCGCTTCGCATGGGACGCGGCCGGTGCTCCGCGCACCAGGGCCTACTGTGTCCGTGCGGACCGCGTTGCCGGGCGCGCAGGGGAGGGATCTCCCCGGGCGGCGTTTGAGCCTGCCATAGCGCCTCGGTGGTCCCTCGCCTTTGCGGGCCGACCCTCGCCGTTGTTTCCATCCGCTGCCGGACGCCCATGGCTGCCTGCTCCGCCGAAGGAGCGGGAGGACATCGTGCTGGCAGCCATTTCCGTCTACACCACCGTTCCCGCCGTCGTCGGTGCCGCGCTGGCCGGTTACATCATCCGGTTCATGATTGACAAGCTCACCGAGCGCGGCGCCCTGCAGACCAAGAAGCGCATCCTGGCCGAGGCCCAGCGCGAGGCCGAGCAGACGAAGCGCGAGATGGAGCTGCAGGCCAAGCAGAACGTCATACAGCGGCGTGAGGAGTTCGAGGCCGAGGTGCGCCAGACGCGCAACGAGCTTCGGCAGACCGAACGGCGCCTCGACAAGCGGGAAGACAGCCTCGACGAGAAAGAGGCGCTGTTGAACAAGAAGGAGAAGTTCCTCGAAACGGCCGAGAAGAATGTCACAGAGCAGCGCAAGGAGCTGAGTCTGCTCGAGGACCGCCTGGCCGCCCTGGACGAGAAGAAGCAGCAGGAGCTCTATCGCATCAGCAGCCTCACCCGGGAGGAGGCCAAGCGGATGCTGCTGGAGAGCCTGCGCGAGGAGGTCGAGAGCGAGTGCACCGACATGGTCAACGAGAAGGTGGCCCATGCCACGCGCGTGGCGCAGCAGGAGGCCCGGCGCATCGTGGTGGACTCCATCGAGCGCTGCGCCGCCGAGACCACCAGCGAGGCCACCGTCTGCACCGTCGAGCTGCCCAACGACGACCTGAAGGGCCGCATCATCGGCCGTGAGGGGCGCAACATACGCTCCTTCGAGAAGGCCAGCGGCGTGGACGTGATCGTGGATGACACGCCGGGCGTAGTCGTGTTGAGCAGTTTCGACAGCGTGCGGCGCGAGGCGGCGCGGCTCGCCATGGAGCGCCTTGTGGCCGACGGCCGCATCCATCCCGCCCGCATCGAGGAGGCCGTCAAGCAGGCCACCGCCGACGTGGAGCGCGCCATCAACGAGACCGGCGAGGAGGTCTGCTACGAGCTGGAGCTCGGCAAGATCCCCGATCCCCTGAAGCGCCTGCTGGGGCGGCTGAAGTTCCGCACCAGCTTCGGACAGAGCGTGCTGGACCACTCCGTCCAGGTCTGCGAGCTGGCCGGCCTGATGGCGGCCGAACTCGACCTCGACGTGCAACTCGCCCGCCGGTGCGGGCTGTTGCACGACATCGGCAAGGCCCTGGACCACCACCACGAAGGGTCGCACGCCGCCCTGGGCGCGGAGGAGGCCAGGCGGCGCGGCGAGTCGGCGACCGTGGTCAACGCCATTGCCGCCCACCACGAGGAGGCCGCGCCCGAGTCGCTTTACGCCGGGCTGATGATCGCCGCCGACACGATCAGCGCCAGCCGGCCTGGCGCGCGCCGCGAGACCCTCGAACGCTACGTCAAGCGGCTGGAGCGGCTCGAGAACCTCGCCACGCAGCACGGCGGCGTCGTGCGCGCCTTCGCCATCCAGGCCGGCCGCGAGGTGCGCGTGCTGGTGAACTCCAACAAGGTGCATGACCAGGCGGCCGAGCGCCTGTCCCACGACATCGCACGCGAAATCGAAGAGGAACTCCAGTACCCCGGCGAGATCCTCGTCACCGTCGTCCGGGAGAGCCGATTCCAGGACGTCGCCCACTGAGCGGACTGCCCGGACGGCGCGCCGAACCTGGAGCCCTGACATCGGGAGGACGCGAGCAGATGGCCAGGATACTCATCGTCTATCAGTCGGCGACCGGGCACACCGCACAGATGGCGCAGCTCGTGGCCGAGGGGGCCGAGGAGACGGGCGCGGAGGTCGTGGTCAAGGGCGTCGAGGACACGGCCGCCGAGGAGCTGAAGGCCTACGACGGCATCATCGTCGGCAGCCCCACCTACTACGGCCTGATGAGCGCGCCCCTGAAGAAGCTGTTCGACGAGTCGGTCGCCTTCCACCATGAGCTGACCGGCAAGGTCGGCGGCGCCTTCACTTCGGCGGGCAACATCGGCGGCGGCAACGAGACGACCATCCTGAGCATCCTCCAGGCGATGCTCATCCACGGCATGGTCGTGCAGGGCACCTCCGAGGGCGACCATTACGGCCCGGTGGCCGTCGGCGCGCCGGACGGCAGGGCACAAGAGCAGTCGCGCCGGTTGGGCCGCCGCGTGGCCGAGCTGGCCGCCAGGCTCCACGGGTAGAGCGTCATTCCTCAGCGTCGCCTTCGCGACCGGCGGGGGCAACGGGCGCGCCCTCAACGGGCGAAGGCTCCGGCGCGTGCCACGTGGACGCCTCGCTCAGGCGCCAGCGCTGGTCGAAGAAGCCGGCGCAGACGTGCCGGTTCGAATCGGTCCCGTCCTGGGCCTTCTCGTCGGCGAAGATGATGAAGTCGGGGAGCATGTCGTACTTGTGGTTGTTCGCCAGTTCGGCTCCCCAGACGGGGCCGCAGTTGACGACCACGCAGCGCTCGGGGGCCAACGGGTTCGGATAGATGATCGAGAGCCCGTACCGCGAGGCATCGTAGGTCCTGTCCCCGACGCGATACTCGCCCCCGCCGATCCCGATGGGCAGCCCGGGGGCGATGCGCGCCATCAGCTCGTTGTCCTCCGGCGTGCCGTACAGGATCAGGTTGAACTCGTCCACCACTTCGGGGGTGATCGCGCTCGCCGGCAAGACGGCCGGCACGCCCTGGGCGAACTGGACCCAGTCGGCCGCTCCCCTGACGGCCCGGGCGAACGACTCGCCGCCCCTCTCCCCGCCATAGACGAGGATGAACGGCTCGGCAAAGGCCTCGCGTATCGGCCCGCACAACGTGGCGGTCTTGGCGGGTGCGTCGGACTGCTCGCCCTCTGGCCCGAGCGCCAGCCAGCCGTCCTCCGAACGCCGCGGCACGACCTGCCGGCCGTTCCAGACAATGCGCGGCAACCGGCCGCCGCCGGCCGCCGGGGGGCGCACGCGCAGGGACAGCACGTTCTGGGTCTGCACGGCCAGCTCGGCGCCGGACGCGTCCAATTCGCACGTCATCTCCGCCGGCCGGCCCCAGTCCTCGATGCCCGTGATCTCGGCCCAGTAGGCGCGGCCGTGCTTGAGCGTATAGGTGCGGAAGGTGATCCTGCGGGGCTCGGGGTCGCGGCGGGCCGCCTTGAGGCAGTCCAGCACGTCGGGCGCGGTCAGCATGGGCGTCCACGCGTGGTGCGTCGCGCCCTCGACCTTGACGAAGGTCGCCTCGAAGCCCGCCTCGCTGAGCAGCCTCTCCATGCGCTCCGACTGCCGGATAGGCATCACGACGTCCAGCAGGCCGTGCACGATGACGCAACGCAGGTGGGCGTAGTTGGGGACCAGCTCGGCGCCGAACTCGCCTTCGGCCAGCTTCGCCTTGAAGCCGGGCAGGCTGCCGCGCTGGATGCCCTTCCACATGTAGAAGTCGCCTCGGCTGGCTATCGGGATGAGGGCGGCGAACAGGTGCGGGTTGTGCCCCCCGACGGTCCACACGCCCATGCCGCCCATCGAGATCCCCGAAGGCACCAGGGCGATGCATCGTGCCTCCTCGGCCAGGGTCTCCAGGGCCGGGGAGTACTGGAGGGCGACCCAGTTCAGCTTGTTCAGGTAGGAGTAGCCGTGCAGGAAGACAACCAGCCCGTAGGGCTCCGTGCCGTCGTAGTCGGCAGGCACGTACAGCAGGTAGGGCTGGGCGGACATGTCGTTGGCTGCCAGGTAGGCGCGCTCCAGCAGGCCGCTCTGGCGCAGTTGCGGCCTCTTGCCCTGGCGCAGCGCGCCCCAGATGGCCACGGCCTCCTCGAGGTTGGCCTCGGCAGCCCTGGGCCCGTCCGGCGACTCGGAGTAGAGGCGGAGCGCCAGGTCGGCCTTCTCGAGCTTGAGCATCGCGAGGGCAAACAGGCCGGGCGTCTCGGACAGGATGCGCCGGCGCTCGTCGGCCGACTCCGGCACGAGCACCCGGACCGCCTCCAGCAGTTCCCCGATGCGCTCCTCGGGCACAGGCGCGCGGGCCCCGGCCGTCGGCGGCTCCTCGGTGGGCGCGGCGGCGGCCAGCGCCAGCAGCCCGGCCAAGGCCAGCAGGAGACGGCCTGCCCCCCGCTGCGCGGCGGCGGAGGCGGCCATGGGGCGTCGTTCGCTCACAGGTCCACGCTCTTGGCTGCGCGTATGAAGTCGGTGACCAGCCTGCGGGACTTCTTGCCGGGCGCCTCCTCGACGCCGCTGGCGACGTCCACGCCGTAGGGCCGGGCGGCGCGCACGGCGTCGGCCACGTTCTCGGGGGTCAGGCCGCCGGCCAGGATAATCCTGGCCCGATGGGATGCCTGCCGGGCCAGCGACCAGTCGAACGTCTGGCCGGTGCCGCCGGGCTGGCCCTTCACGTATGTGTCCAGCAGGAAGCCCTCGGCGCGGTACCTGTCGAGCTGCTTCAGGTCTTCCTCGCCGCTGATGCGGATGGCCTTGATGATGCGCAGGTCCCCTAGCTGGGCCAGCTTGCGGGGCGTCTCGCGGCCGTGGAGCTGCACGTAGTCGAGCCCGCAGTAGTCGGCCACTTCGCGGATGCGCTCCACGGGCGCGTCAACGAACAGGCCCACGGCGGCCACGAAGGGCGGCAGGGAGAGCCGAATGGGGAGCGCCTGTTCCGGGGGCACGTAGCGCGGGCTGTGCGGCCAGAAGTTGAACCCCAGCGCGTCGGCCCCGGCCGAGGCGGCCATCAGGGCGTCTGTGGCGTTCGTGATGCCGCAGATCTTGACCTTGACCATCATCGTTCGGGCCAGTGTAGCAGAGGCGTCCGGGGCGGTCAATCACGCGCCGCGGCCGGTTCGTTTGACTTGGCAAGGCGCTTCGGATACACCTGGAAAGCCGTCGCCCTCGCCCGCCTCTCGGTCTGCCGTGCGCTGAACCGAGGCAGGCGAGGACGAGAACGAGGGACAAAGGAGAGGCACGTGACGGAGATCATTGACGTGAAGGGGCGCGAGATACTCGACTCGCGCGGCAATCCGACCGTGGAGGTCGAGGTGCACCTGGCCTCCGGGGCCGTGGGGCGGGCCGCCGTCCCGAGCGGCGCTTCGACCGGCGCCCACGAGGCCGTGGAGCTGCGGGACGGCGACAAGGGGCGCTACGGCGGCAAGGGCGTCCGCCAGGCCGTCGAGAACGTTAACGAGGTCATCCGGCCGAAGGTGTTCGGCATGGACGCCCTGGACCAGCGCGCGCTGGACGAGTTCCTCATTGACCTGGACGGCACGCCGAACAAGGGCAGCCTGGGGGCGAACGCCATCCTGGGCGTCTCGCTCGCGGCGGCCAAAGGGGCGGCCGAGGCGCTGGGCCTGCCGCTCTACCGCTACATCGGCGGCACGAACGCGCGGCTGCTGCCGGTGCCGATGATGAACATCCTCAACGGCGGCAAGCACGCCGACAACAACGTGGACCTCCAGGAGTTCATGATCATGCCCGTCGGCGCGCCCAGCTTTGGCGAGGCGCTGCGGATGGGGGCCGAGGTCTTTCACGCGCTCAAGCGGGTGCTCTCGGAGGCCGGCAAGAGCACGGCCGTGGGCGACGAGGGCGGCTTCGCGCCGGACCTGGGCTCCAACGTCGAGGCGCTGGAGATGATCATGGAGGCCGTCCAGGCCGCCGGCTACGCGGCGGGCGAGCAGGTGTTCATCGCCCTCGACCCGGCCTCCAGCGAGTTCTACGGCTCCGACGCCAAGGGGAAAGGCATCCAGGCGGAGGGCCGCTACGTGCTGGCCGCCGAGGCCGAGGGAGAGCAGGTCAAGAGCGCCGAGGAGATGGTGGAGTTCTACGCCGGCCTCTGCGACCGGTTCCCCATCATCTCCATCGAGGACGGCCTGGCCGAGGACGACTGGGACGGTTGGAAGGCGATGACGGACGCGCTGGGCGGCCGCATCCAGCTCGTCGGGGACGACCTGTTCGTGACCAACGTGGAGCGCCTCACCCGCGGCATTGCCGGGGGCATAGCCAACTCGATCCTGGTCAAGGTCAACCAGATCGGCACGCTGAGCGAATCGCTGGACGCCATCGAGCTGGCACACAAGAACGGCTACACGGCCGTGGTGAGCCACCGCAGCGGCGAGACCGAGGACGCCACGATCGCCGACATCGTGGTGGCCACTAATGCCGGGCAGATCAAGACGGGCTCGGCCTGCCGCACGGATCGCATCGCCAAGTACAACCAGCTGCTGCGCATCGAGGAGGACCTGGGCTCGGCGGCCCGTTACGGCGGCGAGTTCCTCAAAGTGCGCTGAGGTCGCTGCGACGCGCGCCCGCAACGAGGAGGGGCCGGAGAGCCCCTCCTCGTCGTTTGATTGGCCGCGAGCGGGCGACGCAATGGGAGGCCTTCTGGGGAGCGCCGTGCCGCGTCACCATGCTCGCCTGTCGGCGCTGAGAGAGGAGCGCTGCCCGGCCTGATGTGTCCGGCCGCTTGACGACGCGCCTGGGATGGCGGAGAATGCGGCTCTTGCCCGTCCCTTGCAGGTCCGAAAGGGGATGCTATGTCATCGGATGGCCAGCACGGAGTCCACCCGTCGCCGGGGCCCTCGGCGTACGGCGCCGGGGGTGCACGCCCGAGCGGGCTCGGCACGCTCACCAAGGGATGCCTGATCGTGGGCGTGGCGGGCACGGCCGTCATCGTGCTGCTGGTCGTTGCCGTCACGTTGCTCGTGTTCGGCGCCGCGGCCGGCGGGGCGGGGCAGGTGATCGGCTACTACCGGGGAGTGCAGGTCCAGGAGGTGACGGTCAGCGGCACGCCTGGCTCGCCCCAGGTCGTGCTGATCCCCGTTCGCGGCATCCTGGTGCCGGGCGGCACGCCGTTCGGCATCCACGACCCGGCCCGCGTGCTCTCGAGCATGCTGGATCGGGCCAGGGAGCAGCGGGCGGCCGCCGTCATCCTGGCCCTCAACACGCCCGGCGGCGGCATCACCACGTGCGACGTGATGCTGAAGATGCTCAAGGATTTCCGCAGGGAGGCCGGCGTG
>LJUE01000135.1 GCA_001303885.1 Planctomycetes bacterium SM23_32
AAGGGAGAACTGTCGGCGCTCAGGGCGGAGAGCGAGCGCCTGACCGTTGAGAGTGCGTCCCTCCGTCGCAGACTGGCAGCCGCCGAAGAGGGCGCCAAGGAACTCCGCGTGCTGAAGGAGCGCGTCAAGGAGTTGGAACGCCTGCAGTCCGAGTCCGCGGAGACAGCCCCTGCGAAGCCGGCGGGCGTCGGGCCCGCCCCGGAGGACGTGGCGGAAGCGCGCCGTAGACTCGTGGAGCTGAGCCAGCTGCTGTTCGAGCGGGGGGAACTCAACGCCGCCCGCGCCGTCGCGTTGAGCGCCTCTCGTTTGGGCGCCGACGACGCGGCCACGCTCTACCGCATCGCCTACTGCACGGCAGCGACGGGCCAATTCGAGGAGGCAGGGCAATGGTACGAGCGCGCCCGGGAGGCGCTGCAAGCGCAACCGGACCCTGACGAAGAGCTGCTCAAGAAGTGCCTCAACAACCACGGGGCGGCCCTGGCGAAGCTCGGCAAGGCCGACGACGCCGAGCGGCTCTACCGGGATGCGCTTGAGCTTGACGCCGGCTACGCGCCGGCCTACTTCAACCTGGGACTGCTCTGCGAGGGGGACCCAGGCCGTGCCGAGGAGGCCATCCAGGCGTTTCGCAGCCACATCGCCCACGGAGGCAGCCGCAGCGTCGCGGCGCGGAACTGCATCATGGCGCTCCAGGCGCGCAGCGAACCGGAGGCAGCCGACCAGTAGATCAGGGGCCCAGCGCCTCGCGCAGCCACCGACCGGTCACTTCGACAGCCTGCCGCTTCCACGCCAGCGAGTAGAAGTTGTGGTTCGCCCCCTCGATGGACGCGAAATCGGCGGCGACCCCCTTCTCGGCGCAGAACGCCCTGAACGTCCGCTCCGCGTCGGGCGCTTCGGGGTCCCGGCCGCCGTAGAGGAAGCAGACGCGTCCCCCGTAGCCGGCCAGCGCTCCCGCCACGTCGCGGCGCGACCGCTGCATCTGGCGCTCGGACGCCTCGCCCGTCCCGTAGTGGCCGAACAGCGTTCTGTGCACGGCCCCGATGTCCACCTGCCCCCTGAGAAGCTTCAGCCACGTCGCCGGGCGCAGGGCCTTGGCGAGGTATACGCCGGCGAAGTGGCCCGTGCGCTTGAGGTCCTGTGCGCCGGACCGCTGCTCCTGGAAGGGATACGTGGACCAGGCGGCGACGGCGCGCACGTCGTCCCGCAGCGCGGCGGCCGCCAGCGCCACGTTGCCCCCTGAGCACATGCCGAGCATGCCCAGCCGTGCGCCGGCCGGCAGCCGTTCTGTCAGGGCGTCCAGCGCGGCCATGGCGTCGTCAATCATCGTGTCCAGGTCGGTGGACAGGGGATCGCCCTCGCTCTCGCCGCGTCCGCCCAGGTCGAAACGCAGGACGGCCAGGCCGAGCGCGTTCAGGTGCCGCGCCGTCTCGACCAGTATGCGGTGCGGGCCGACGCGGCAGCCGCTCCAGCCGTGCACGAATACGACGCCGCTCCGGGCGCCCTCCGCCGCCAGTTCCAGCACGCCCGCCAGGCACCTTCCGGCGCAGGTGGTGGTCACCAGTTCTGTGCGTGCCAAGCCGCCTTTCCTCTCGCGTGAGGCGGCTCCAGTATACCGCGCAGCGGGGCGGGGGGCACCCGCACGGCTGCCGGGAGTCGGCCGGGCCGCGAGCAGCCAGCGGCTTACGGCTGGGGATCGGGGGGCGGCCCAGCCGTGCACGCCGCGGTTGCCTGTTCACTTGACGGCAGGCGGGGCAGCTGGTATACTGAGGCGTGAACGATCGCGGGGTGGAGCAGCCAGGAAGCTCGTCAGGCTCATAACCTGAAGGTCGTGGGTTCGAATCCCACCCCCGCTACCACGCAATCCATGACTGGCTCCGGCAGCTGGTAGGCGGCCGTCACCTGCCGCTTGTCCGGGGCCAGTTGTGCGTTGGGCCGCCGCGCCCACATGCGGGCAGGCTGTTGGGGCCTGCCCGTCTTCGTCTGGGGGAAAAGGGAACCGGCCCCGGGCCTGGGGGCGGCGGCGGGGGACAAGAACGCGCATTCGGTTGCATCGGGGCCGGACGGTCGTAGAATACGGCGCTTCGCTTGCGGCGAGCCAGGGGCCTGGCTTCAGGCGTCCGGACCAGCCTGCGCCGCCGTCTCCTTTGCGGGTCAGCTCCGACTGCCATGACATGCCAGATTGTGGACGATCTGAAGAGACGGGCCGCCGGACGTAATGCTCTGATCGCCTACCCCGAGCCGGGCGACGCGCGCGTGGTGAGTGCCGCGCGGCAGGTGGCAGGGGAGTCCGTTGCCAGGCCGCTGCTGGTGGGCCGGCCCGCGGAGCTGCCCGACCGGCTGGACGGGGCGGCCGCGGTGGAGATGATCGGGGAGAGCGACCGGCTGGAGCGGTATGCCGACAGCTATGCCCGGCGGCGGGGCCTCAGGACCGCGGTGGCCCGGCGCCTGGTCGGGAAGCCGGGCGGGCGCAGGCCACGCCACGGCGACGGTGCTCCGGACGGCCGCGTTGACCATCGGCTATGCTGACGGCGTGTCCGCCCCGTCGAGCTGCTTCATCATGGTGGTGCCCCGTCTGCGCGGGGAGATAGATGTCCCGCTGATCTTCGCGGACTGCGCCGTCAACGTGGAGCCCTCTGCCGAGGAGCTGGCCGCTACTGCTGCCTCGGCCGCCCGCGCTTGTCGGCAGCTGCTGGGGCAGACGCCGAGGGTCGCCATGCTATCGTTTTCGACGCACGGCAGCGCATCGCATCCGAAGGTGGCCCTGGTGCAGCGGGCCGCTGAGCTGGCCCGTGAACGGATCGGTGACGGGCACGTGGCGGGGGAGCTGCAGTTCGACGCAGCGGTCGAGCCGGCGGTGGCCGCCCTGAAGGTCGCGGAGGAAGACGAGGTGGCCGGCCGGGCCAACGTGCTGATCTTCCCCGACCTGAACGCCGGCAACATCGCCTACAAGGCGGTGCAGTACCTGGCGGGCGCGCAGGCCGTCGGGCCCATCTTGCTGGGGTTCGCCCGCCCGGTCAATGACCTCTCGAGAGGGGCGTCCGTGGAGGACATCGTGGCCCTGACGGCAGTGACCGTCCTTCAGGCGGGGGACCGCTGAAGGGGTTCAGGGCGCCCGGCTGAGGCGGTAGGTGTCCACGGCGATCTTCAGCTCCTCGTCGGTGGGCACGACGAGAACGGCAATCGGCGAACCATCCTCGCTGATCAGGGCTTCTCGGCCGACGGCGGCCTCGTTCTTGTCCTCGTCCAGGCGTATGCCGAGTGACTCCAGCCCTTCGCAGGCCATGCGTCGCACCGGGGGGCAGTTCTCGCCTATGCCGGCCGTGAACACGACGGCGTGTGCGGCGCCAAGCACGGCGAGATAGGCGCCGATGTACTTGCGCACGCGGTAGCAGAAGACCTCCAGCGTCGCACGCGCCCGCGGATCGCCGCGCTCGGCGTCGGCCATGATCTCTCGCATGTCGTTGCTCTTGCCGCTCAAGCCCTGCAGGCCGCTGCGTCGGTTCAGCAGGTCGTAGATGTCGCCGGGCGCTATCTCCAGCTCGTTGCCAAGCAAGAAGAAGAGAGCCGGGTCTATGTCGCCGCAGCGGGTGCCCATCACGAGGCCCTCCAGAGGCGTCATCCCCATGCTGGTGTCAACGGAGCGGCCGTCTCTCACGGCGCAGGCGGAGCAGCCGTTGCCCAGGTGGAGGGTGATCAGGTTGCAGCGGTCGAAGGGGACGCCGAGCAGCTCGGCCGCCCTCTCCGCCACGTATTCGTGCGAAGTGCCGTGGAAGCCGTACTTGCGGATGCGGCGCTGCTCGTAGAGCTCGTACGGCAGGCCGTAGAGATAGGCAGCGGGCGGCATGGAGCGATGGAAGGCCGTGTCGAACACGGCCACCTGGAGGGCGGCCGGCAGCGTGTGGGAGGCCGCCCGGATGCCGACGAGGTTCGGCGGGTTGTGCAGGGGGGCCAGCACCGAGCTATCGCGGATAACGGCCTCCACTTCCTGGGTGACGACGGCGCTGCCGGACATCCGCTCCCCGCCGTGTACGACCCGATGGCCGACCGCTCCGATCTCCTCGAGCGACCGCAAGGCGTCGCCCCCGCTTTCGAGCAGCGCCCCGAGTGCGGCGTCGAGCGCCTGCTCGTGGTTGCTCGCCGTGCAGGGACGGGCCCACGTCGCACCATTCGCCTCCACGGAGATGGCAGGCTCGTCTTCCCCGATTCGCTCGACCACGCAGTGCGCCAGTGCCTCGCGCTCGGGCATGCGGAACAGCGTGCACTTGAGCGAGGAGCTGCCGGAGTTGATGACCAGGACCTTCATGGCTCACCCACAAGCTGAAGCGAAGGTGACCGCAAGCAGCGGAGGCCACCGCGGCAGGGGATCAGCGGCCGATAAGCCGCGCCACGGTCGCTTTGAGCGTGGCGGGATCCACCGGCTTCTCGACGTACGCGTCGGGCTCTGCACCGATGAACTCGCCCACGTCGCTCTTGGAGAACGCCACCCCACTCGTGGCGCCCATCGCCGTCAGCATGACCACCGGGATGCTGCTCGTGGCCGGGTCCTGCTTGAGCTCAGCGAGGACGGTGAACCCGTCCTTCTTCGGCATCTGCACGTCGAGCACCACGAGGTCAGGGCGCTGCTCCCTGGCGGCCTTCAGGCCCAGTTCGCCGTCCCGCGCCGACACGAGCTTCGTCTCGTCGTCCTCCAGGACGGCCTTGACGAACTCCACCGCGTCCGCCTCGTCGTCCACTACGAGCACCGTCTTCACAAGGACGCCCTCCCGCCGCGTGGCGCTATCAGTAATGCACCTTGCCGATCTTGAGCTGCAGCGCGCGCCGTATGTTGACCATCAGCACCGCCCCGGCGATGGACAGGAGCTTCGACTCCGCCGTATCGGCGCGGCTGGTGAGGACCACCGGCGCCTTCGCGCCCACGAGCAGCCCGACCAGGCGGTTGTGGCCGAAGTAGACGAGGGACTTGGCCAGCATGTTGCCCGCTTCGATGTTCGGGACCACCAGTATGTCGGCCTGCCCGGCCACCGGTCCGCCTATCTTCTTGTGTTCCGCGGCCGCGAGCGAGACGGCATTGTCCAGGGCAAATGGCCCGTCCACCGTGCAGGCGGGGACGAACTGACGCCGCTCGGCCATCTTGGCCAGGCACGCCGCGTCCACCGTCGCCGGCATGGCGGGGTTCACCAGCTCGACCGCGGCCAGGACGGCCACCTTCGGCATCATCACGCCGAAGACGTTGGCCAGGTGCACAGCGTTGAGCAGGATGGCGGCTTTCTGCTCGAGGTCGGGCGCGATGTTCATCGCGCCGTCCGTGACGAAGACGAGCTTGTTCTGCTCGCCCACTTCAGCGACGAAGACGTGGCTCATGATGGAGCCGGTCCGTAGCCCGCTCTCCTTGTCCAGCACTCCCCTCAGGAAGTCGTCCGTGTGGATGTAGCCCTTCATCAGGATGTCGGCATTGCCCGACGAGACCATCTTGGCCGCGGCGGCAACCGCGCGAACGGGGTCCGGCTCGTCAACGATAGTGCTGCCGTCCAGCGCCACGCCCGCGGAGTCGGCCGCTTCGTGGATTTCCTCCTTGCTGCCAACGAGCGTGGCCTCCGCAATCCTCCTGCCGCGTGCCTCGTCCACGGCGGCCAGTACCGACGTGTCCTGAGCCACGGCAACCGCGACCTTCCGCACGGGGTGCTTCTCGACGAGCTTGACAAGCGTGTCCAGGTTCTTCATCGGCACTCGCACAGGTTCGAGTGAGATGGTCGCCGACCGCCGCCGAGCGGCGGCGGCCCGGGCGGCATGATGATAATCCCCCGCGCCGCTCCTGGCAAACGGCACTCACGGGCGGCGGCCGGATACGACCTTGACGGACCACAGACGCAGGCGGATAATGGGAGATCTTGTGCGTCCCAACAGGCATGCGAATCTAGAGGGGACCCCGATGTCCGGCGGGAGCAGCGCAGAGCAGCTGCCACGGATGGTGGGCCACTACGAACTCCTGGAGCCGATCGGCCAGGGCGGTATGGCCGTGGTGTACAAGGCCGTCCAGCCGTCGCTGAACCGAGACGTTGCCGTCAAGGTCCTGCCGGAGCGTTTTGCGGACTCCGAGGAGATGGTGGCGAGGTTCGACCGCGAGGCGAGCATCGCCGCACAGCTCAAGCACCCCAGCATCGTCCAGATCATCGACCGGGGGGAAGACAACGGGACGCTCTACATCGTCATGGAGTACATCGAGGGCGAGAGCCTGGACAAGGTGATCGCCCGCGGGCCGCTGCCCTTGCCGGACATCGTGCGGTGCTCGCTGGACATATGCGAGGCGCTCCAGTACGCGCATGAGAAGGGCGTGGTCCACCGAGACCTGAAGCCCTCTAACGTGCTGCTGGAAGAGGGGACGGAGCGTGCCAAGATCGCCGACTTCGGCATAGCGCAGCTCCACACGGAAGGCGTGACCATGCCCTCCGTCACGCGCGAGAGCACGTCCCTGGGGACCATGAGCTACATGTCGCCCGAGCAGCGGCTCGACGCCCGGAGCGTAACACACCACACGGACATCTTCTCGTTCGGCGTGATGCTCTACGAAATGCTTACGGGCAACGTGCCGATTGGGCACTTCAAGCTGCCCAGTTTGATGCGCAGGGACATCCCGATCCGCTTTGACGACATCGTGAGCAAGTGCATGGCGCAGTCTCCTGCGGATCGCTACCAGAGCGCCGAGGAGATCAGGGACGACATAGCGCACCTGGCCGGGCGTCACGGCGGTCTCCGCAGACAGAAGCGCCGCTCCAAGGCGGCAGCACGGGCACCCGGGAGACGGGTGCTCCTCGCAGCGTGCCTGCTGCTGGGCGTGCCTGCAGCGGCAGTAGGCGTCTTCGCCTGGAAGCCGTGGCAGAGGGCGGCGAGGCCGGCAGGCGAGGCAGCGCTGCGGGCCGGGGCCCCTTCGACGGCCCCCGCGCCCGCCGTCGGCCGCGCCGGACAACGTGCGCCCGAGCCGCCGACGCCTTCCTCGGGAGCCGGTCCTGCGCCCGGCGTCGGTGCGGCCGACCTGCTGACTGCGGCAGTTGCTGCCTTCAACGTCGGGGATATGGACGTCGCCCGCAGGACGGCCGAACGCCTTCGCGCTCATTTCCCCCAATCGGGCGAGGCCTCCGAGGCTCAGGAGCTGATCGGTCGCGTGGAGGCTTCCCAGCGGGAGGAGGAGCTGACGGGCATCGTCAGGAAGGCGCAGGTCATGGTGGCGGGGGCTGAGGCCGGCGAGGGCGAGTATACGCGCGCCTTGGGGCTTCTGGACGAGGCCGGCCGCCGCTTCTCTGAGCATGAGGCCCGCATAGCCGAGGAGAGGCAGAAGATCAGCGCCGGGTGGGACGCGGCCTACGGCGAGGCCCTCGAGCGCGGCAAGGCGGCCCTGGCCAAGGGCCTGTGGGACGAGGCGACGGCCGCCTTCCGGGAAGCCCAGCGGCTGCGCGCAGGCGGGGAGCCGGAGCGCTTGCTCAGTGAGGTGCAACGGCGCAGGGAGCTGGCCGCCTTCACCGCGGCGCCGGATGCCAGGACGCGGGCAAGGCACCTGGCCCTGTACCTTGCCATGGGTGAGGCCGGAGCCGAGGCAGAGCTCCTGCCGGCTGCACAGGAACTGCGCACCGTCCTGGAGCAGCTCGACGAGGCCAGGGGCGAGGCAGCGCTCTTCCGGGACAAGATGGACGCCGCGGCGCGCAGTAGCCTGGGCAACGGGGAGACGGACTCTGCGCAGGCAGCGGAGAAGCTCAAGAGGCTGAACGTGGCAGGGCTGGTCGAGGGGGACCTGGCGGCCGTGCTCGCCGACTTCCGTCTGGCGCTTGATGGCTACAGGGCGGCGGTGGGCGGTGCGATCAAGCTACGCTATCCCGGCCTGGCCTCCTCGTCGCCGAGCGAACGAATGATGGCAGCCCACGCTGCCAAGAGGGACTACCCTGATTCCGCGACCGTCGGCGCGGCATATGCCGAAGCCCTCCCTGACGAGCGACTGGTGGGCGTTGTCCGGGCCCTTAGCGAGGGCGCCGGCGGTGCCACGCCGGAAGAGGTGAGTGCCCGCCTGGCCGAGGTGGCAGCCGAGTGCGACCGCCTGAGTCGGCAAGGGGACGGCGCCGGCGCGCGCTCCCTCAGATGCCTGGCGCTCTCCCGGCGGGCGACTGCCCTTGTGGAGGCGGGGCGCGTTCTGGATGCACTGAAGGATGCAGCGGCGGCGGCGGACCTAGAAGGCGCGAACGTCGCCGTGCGTCGGACGCTGGAGGCCGCCGCCGATTCCTATGCGGCCGAACTGCGCCGCCTGGTCGGCCGCCCCGCAGAGGCCGCCGCGTTGATCAAAGAGGCCGCGCCGGTCTTCGCGCGTCCGGAGGCCGCCTCAGCCCGTGAGCGCGTAGCCAAGGAGGCCGGTGATCCCGCCCTGGCTTCGCTCCTGCTCACTCGTCCCGGCCTTGCCCGGGTCTGGTGGGACTCGGTGGGAGCCTTCACCCCGCCCGGCATGGTGCACGTGCGGGGAGGGGGATTCCCCCTCGGAGTGGACTATGCGGGGCTTAAGACGCTCACGCCCAGCTGTGCGCCCCTGCACATCGTACCCGTTGGCGATTTCTGTATGGACGTGCACGAAGTGACGAACGCGGAGTTCGCCGCCTTCGTCCGGGCAGGCGGCTACGAGAGGGACGAGTACTGGGTGGACTCGGCAGGGGTGGACCGGGGGGGCTTCATTGACGCAACGGGTAGGGCCGGGCCGAGGGACTGGAACGGTGGCAGCTACCCCGAGGGAATGGGGCAGCATCCGGTCGCCGGTGTCTGCTGGTACGAGGCGGCGGCCTACGCGCGCTGGGCCGGCAAGCGTCTGCCCACCGAGGCAGAATGGGAGTGCGCCGCAGCGGGCGTGCCTCTGCCCGAAGGCACGGGCTATGAGAAACGGAAGCTCCCCTGGGGTGACCGCTACGTCAGGGGCAGGGCCAACCTGCTCGATAGCGAAACAGGCGCAG
>LJUE01000002.1 GCA_001303885.1 Planctomycetes bacterium SM23_32
ATCAGCAGGCGATGGCGAAGGCCCTCGGCGTCACGCAGGGGCAGGTGTCGCACTACGAGCAGGCGCGTCGGTCCCCGAGCTTAGAGGTGCTGGCGAAGCTGCAGGACGCGTTCGCGGTTAACCTCAACTGGCTGCTGACCGGCGAGGGGTACTGGCGGTTGCCGGCGCGGGCGGGAGCAGCAGCGACCGCGCGCAAGCCACGGCCGCCTCTTCACCCGGATGACGAAGAGCTGCTTGATCTCGTGAGACGGCGGCTCGAGCGACCATACTCCCGGTGGCGGTTCTCGGCGCCGGTATCCGTGGTGCTCTCGGAGAGCGCGTCAGGCGCGCAGCCGCGAAGGGCGCGACCTCGGTTCCGGGCACTGCCGTACACCAGTGACGCGTTGGCGGTCGACAAGTCGCCGCTCAAGCACGAGAAGATCGAGGGGCATTTCGTGCTGGCCGCCCGGCTGGTCGGTTCGCCAGAGAACGTGCGCTGCCTGCGTGTGTCGGACGACAGGTTCGTGCCGACGTTCCCGAAGGGCAGCATAGTCGGGGTTGACGTCGGGGCGCAGGTTTGGCCGCCGAAGGACCTGCAGGGCAAGGTGCTCCTGCTCGACTGGGAGCGCACGGCGCACAGGCGTCGGAGGGTCCTCGCCCGGCTGACGGCGTTCGACCCGGCGTGGGCATTTGCGCCGCTGGATGCCGGCGGGGATGTACCGGACCGTGAGGATGTGGAGGCCCACCGTGTCCGCGTGGTCGGCCACGTCGCGTGGGCCTGGCACACGGTGGAATGAGGGGAGCACAACATGGGCCGCTGTGCGTCGGGCCCGGTGGGGTGCGACCGCCCGGACGAGCGTATTCCAGAGCCGGCGTGGCCGTGGGGCCGAGAGCCGGCGCGGCCTACAACCTATTCGAGACGGAAGAGGAGATGGATAAGAAGCACGTGGACGTGAAGATGATGAAGACGGGCAAGGCGTCCGCCGGACAGTGCAAGACGCACAAGGAGGTGGTCGCCGTTGAGTGCCCGGTTAGCAAACAGCTGGCCGCCGAGATACTCGGCATATCCGTGGATACTTTGGACCAATGGACGGCCCGCTACGGCATACCCCACCTGAAGTACGATATGGATGGGAATCGTGGCAATCGCGGGAAAGTGCTCTACCTCCCCTCGGACCTACTGGCATTCCGCGAACGCTATCGAGTCGAAGGCCGCGACATCGAGCGTGAGGTCGAGGAGATGCTCCGCGACAAGGAGCGTTCCTGAGCCCGAGGCGAGCCGCCCGCGGTCTGGCCGTGCACTCCCCTCGCCGGCGAGCCGAACGGACGCCCTGGTCAACGGCCCCGCGCCACTCGGAGCCGGGCGACCACGCCGTTTCAGAGCACGTTGATCTCGTCGTCCTGCGGGGCGAGATGCGCGTAGATCATGGTCGTGTTGACACTCTTGTGGCCGAGCCATTGCGACACCTTGTAGATGCTCACGCCCTTCATGACGAGGTGGCTGGCGAAGGTGTGCCGGAGGCTGTGCAGCGTGAAATGCGGCAGCCCGCTCGGCCCGGCCACCAGCCGCTTGAACTCGGCCGCCAGCTGCTTGTCGCCAAACTGCTCGCCGTTGCGGTCCAGGAAGCAGTAGGCCTCACCGTCGCGGATGGGCAGCAGGATGCGCTTCAGCTCGCGGTTCAACGGAACGGTCCGGGCCTCCCTGTTCTTCAGGCTGAAGCCCTCCTTGTTCATGAGGGTGATGACGCCCCGCTCGAAGTCTATCTCCGGCCAGGTGAGGAAGCGAAGCTCGCTGTTCCGGAATCCCGCGTAGTACGCCGTGGCGACGAGAGGCCAAAGGTACGTTCCGCTCGCGATGGCCTGGACGTGCTCCCACTCGTCGAAGGACAGGTAGCGCGGGGGGTTCTTCTGTGCCTTGACCTTTGACACATTCCTGACGACGTTACGCCGGACATAGCCCCGCTCGACGGCGAAGGAGAGCAGCCCCGAGGCCGCATAGAGGCAGTGACGGACCGTTCGGGGCGAGTGCGATCCCAGTAGTTGCTGCTGGTACTGCTGAACGTGCGCCTCCGTCACCTCGGACGCCTTCTTCACACCTCCCTCGGTGAGGAAGGCGACGAAACGGGTCACACGCGGCACGTCGTGGCGCTCATAGGTGCTTTGCTTCTTCGTGGCTTGCGAGTATGATAGATACTCGTCGCGGAGGCGTTCGAGGTCTACGTCGGCCTCCTGGCCCAGCTCCCTCTGGGCGAGGCGATACTCGAGCTCTCTGAGATGCTGCTCGGCCACGGCTTTGCGGGTGGTCTTCAGTGAGCGCCCCCGCTTCTTGCCGTTCTGTTGCCAGTAAACGTGATAGTACTTCCCGCGCTTCGTGAGGAACGCCATAGTGATCTCCTGTTGTCGCTGTAGGTGGGCCTCTCATTCGGGGCCCGTACGACGATTATACCATGGTAACAATACGGTAACAAGCGCGGGCAGACCGGCCAGTTGCGAAGCGAGACATGGCTGTAAAGCGTTGAAGCATAAGGCCTTACTACTGGTGCGCCCGTAGCTCAGTAGGACAGAGCGGCGGTTTCCTAAACCGCAGGTCGCAGGTTCGAGTCCTGCCGGGCGTACCACCCATCCCCTTACTACACACGGCTTTGCAGCGTTGCAGAGCGGCGGTGTGCTCACCTTCCTTCGGCCCGGTGGGGACAGCTGATGCGGTCGTTGGTCGCTCGCACGGATGGGTTGATTTGGATCCACATGCACCGCGAGCCGTTGACCGGCAATGAGTCGAGCAGTCGAATCACGTGGCTTCTAAGGCGCGTCACGGCAATCACCATGCGTGAGCATCGGTCACGCCAACCGCAGATCCCCTAGAAGAGTCGGGAGGGCTGGTGGGACTTGGCCTGAAGCGGGAGAGCCCCGTGACAGAATGCCAGCTTCCCAATCTGGACGTCGGGGGTGGGCTTCGCCGACGCTTCGCGTTCCGGATCGCTTCGCCCGCTCTAGTCCCGCCATCCCGGCGGGACAGAGCAGGCAGCCCCGCTGCCTGCGGTCTCCTGATCTACTGCTCTCCTTTCCGCCGTGTGCACTTCCCCGTCCCGTGGCAAGAAGGGCAGGCGGGGACCTGATGGTCCTTTAGCCACGCCCCTAGATGCTTTCTACAGAGCAGACTGGAAGACCAAGCCGCGAAGGCACTTGTGCAGAGGCGAAATGGCGATAGCATGTTGGGGACCTATCGGTGGGATAGGGGCTTAAGCGGAGGAGAAGAGCGCACATGGGGGGAGTCAGAGTCGCAGCATTGGCCATGGCGGGGGTCCTGGCGCATCTGGCAAGTGGCGCGCCCGTAGACCTGAGCAAGCCATTCGAGCTCGATAGGTACACCATCTGCCTCTTCCACCTCGATGACGTGGCCAGCGGAGAGGTCAGAGATTCGGTGGTGGGCGGGAAGTCGGGGAAGGTGAAGGAGCCAATGCCAGCGGAAGGCCAGTTTGCCGGGGCGCTGGACTGTGACGGAGCCAGAGGTTCGGCGGACGTGACCGACCTGGCAAGGATGGAGGGGCTGAAGATGCTCACCGTGGAGTGCTGGGTGAAGCTCCGCGGCCGGGCTGCCGGGGATGTCGTCTGCCGAGGCTCCCAGTACATGATCCGCCTCTCCAACGGGGTGATCGGTTCCTTTTGGGTCGACGGGGGCTGGCGAAGCGTCGCCGGGACCAGGTCCGTACCCGTGGACCGGTGGACGCACCTGGCGATCACGTGGGACCAGGGCAAGAAGGAGGTCGGCATCTACGTGGACGGACGGCTGGATGTGGCCCGGACGCCGGAAGGCGTCACCGATGGGGTACTGGGCGGAGGCCTGACCATGCTGCGGCTGGGGGGACACACATGGGAGTCGCCTGCCCCCAACCTCAACGGGCTGCTGGATGAGGTCCGCGTCTCGTCGGTCGTCCGGGAGTATGAGCCGTTGGCCGGGTCGGAGGAGGATGAAGGCCCGGCGACAGCGGGTCGGCGGCCAACGACAGGGGCGGGCTCGAATGAGGCCACTGCGCAGCCACAGCAGGCTCCGTCGGAGTTCGTCTTCCCGTGGGGGATGACGCCAGATCGGACGGACGTGGCGAAGTCCCACGTCCAGGATATCGTCGCGGGGACACAGGAGTACATGGTGCTCCAGGGCGGGACGATGGACGGGCGCAGTTGCCGCACGCCAATGGGGGTCGGGATGAATTCGGAGGGGGCGTTCTTCCAGACTTGGGAGTCAAACCGGTCGGTGCGAATGGAGAACGTAGGTGATACCGACGTGTTGAACCCATGGCTGTCGAATGGCCGGAACACTTTTCGTAACGTGGCGGAGATCGTGCAATCGGCGACTACCCCCGGCATGACGGACGCGGAGAAGGCGTATGCAATATGGTTTCAGCAGATCCGGCACCGACACCACTCGCCCGGGGATAACGATGAACTCGGCGACCCGGTGAAGGTCTTTAATGTCTATGGCTTCAACACCTGCGGCAATGATTCGATCTGCCTCGGGACACTATGGACGCAGGCGGGCTTCCGAACGGCGCCTGCCCGTGCTCTCGGACACTGCATTTCCCACGTCTTCTACGACGGCGCATGGCACTTGATGGATGGAGACCTGCATTCCGTTTATCTCCTGCGTGACAACGAGACCGTGGCCAGCGACGTGCAGCTCGCGCGGGACCACGACCTCGTCAAGCGAACACACTCCAATGGCATCCTCCTGCTCGACACGATATGGGATGGTCAGGGCACGGCGGCATTCTACTTCACGGGGACCGAGATCGTCGGAGGGCGCTCGGGGAAGGCCGATACGACTATGAACATGGTCCTGCGTCCTGGAGAGGCAATCGTGTGGCGATGGGGACAGCTCAATCCCCTGAAGTTCCACACACCGCTCTACACAATGCCGGCGTACACGGACGCGATATGCAACGGCCTGTGGGAGTATCGTCCGGACGTGACGGGGCAGGCATGGCGTCAGGGAGCGACGTCGGTTGAGAACATCCGCTGGGACCAGGACGGGCTAACCGCGGAAGAAGGCAAGACGGGTTCAATCGTATGGACCATGAGAAGCCCGTATCTGTTTGTGGGTGGGCGACTGGAGGCCGAAGGCAACGGCGCGCGCTTCTCGATTTGCCAGGATGGCAAGACGTGGCAGCGAGTTTCCGGAGAGAGCCTGGACAAGTTCTTCCCGACCGTGGGGCCCCCGTACTATCGCTACCAGGTCAGGTGCGAGCTGAGTGACGGGGCGTCCCTGAAGAAGCTGGCAATTGCCAACGATCTGCAGATGGCCCCGATGGCTCTACCCGAGATGGTCGTGGGAGAGAACAGCTTCACATACACCGACGAGACGCAGGGGCCGCGAAAGGTCAGGATTACGCATGAGTGGGTCGAGCGTTCCGCGACGAGGCCGCCAGCGGCACCAGAGGTGGTCTACCCGTCGGATGGCGGTGAATCGGACGGGACAGACATAGTGTTCCAGTGGGCAGTTCCGGCTGACCCGGATGGGGACGGGATAAGCGATTACCAGTTCGAGCTGTCGAGGCGGCCCGACGTGAAGCTCCCGCTGTCGATGAGCTTCTACAAGTTGAGTTCGCGCACGCTGGACGCCCCGAGAGTGCGGGCAGGACACACCTGGAAGGCCGCGGAGGTGAAGCCGCAGTACACACTGAGTGAGCCGGGGCTGCTCGCGCCCGACACAAAGTACTACTGGCATGTCCGGGCGATGGACGCGAATGGGGTGTGGGGGCCCTGGAGCAGGACGTTCAGCTTCACCGCTCGGGGCGCGGCGTATCCGCTAGATCTCACGCTTGATTGGGATGGTGCGAAGACACTTGGCATCCTGAAGTGGAAGGCAAATCCCGCTGGACGCAGGCCCGCGAAGTATAGGGTCTACGGAAGTGACGAGAAGGGGTTCACCGTGATGGACAGGGCACGCCAGCTTGACCTGGGGATCTCCTCGAAGACCGAAATGGCGGAATGGAGTCCGTGGGCTCCCCCTAACTTCATCGCCGAGACCGGTGATACGCAGCTTGTGGTTATTGGCTCCGATGCCCCTGCTGCTGGCAACAAGACCTACTACCGCGTAGTCGCCGTCGACGAACACGGCAAGCGCAGCGGACCTTCCGACTATGTCGTCAGCCCTCGCCCCGTCATCTACACCAAGCCCCTGGTGACGGCGAAGGTCGGTGAGGACTACACGTACGCGGTGGGGGCGACCCGTTCGTTGGGTGACCTGAGCGCGCGAATGCAGGACGGCAATCAGGTGGCCGGCTACTTCGACATTGAGAAGCCTGAATTCGCCCTCATACAGGGGCCGGCGTGGCTCACGATCGAGGATGATACCGGCGTCCTTTCGGGCACTCCGGATGTCCCGGGCAGCTTCGAGGTCATCGTAACCGTCACCATCAACCGGAGTGTCCGCAAGCTGGACGAATCGAGACTCATATGGGGTCAGGAGAAAGTCCTGTCGGACGACGTGGAACGGATCGGGGAGGCGACACAGGAGTTCGTCATTGACGTTCGATAGCGTTACCAGAAGGAGTGCCGGCCCGCTGTGACCTCTGCCTACCGAGAAGCCCATTCGACCATGAGGTAGGCCGATTGGGCGCGAATTCTGGCGTGGATCAACGGTCCTCCGGGGGGCGTGGGCGTCACCGGAGAGCAGGATGTCCCTCCGACGGCGGTCAGTTGACCCCGGCCGGTGGCCGCCGCACACTCGGGGCCTCACAGCGTCCCCAAGCGGGGAAGGAGCGGAGCTCGAGGGGAGTCCCGAGAAAGTCTGCTCCCGCCGGAGCGGGTGCTGTCGGTGGGTATGCCAGGGGATGGTCCCATGCGTTCGCTGTCTCAGGGATGCGGACCCATCGTCTGGGCGCATGTTCTCATGCCGCGGCCTCAGCCAAACGGCCGCTCGGGAGGACTGAAACGTGCCGCTGCCTGAAGGAGTGAAGGCAGTCTGGGATCTGGATAAGGCGTACCGCGATGCGACCTGCACGCGGGAACGGATCTGTATCAACGGCCTGTGGCGCTTCAAGCCGGCCAGCGACGCCGACGAGGCCTGCCCCGGCTTCGACGAAGACTGGGGCTACTTCAAGGTGCCGGGGACGTGGCCACTCGAACCGGGTAGGAAGGAGAATGGTCGGAGCCAGCGCTTCTTCGGGCCTGAAGGCTCGAAGAAGAAGCTCTCCGACGTTCAGATGGCCTGGTACTCTCGCGAGATCACCGTGCCAGCGCAGTGGAGGGGACGTCGCATCGCGCTATGGGCGGCGTGGGTGAACTCCCGCGCCAAGGTGTTCATTGACGGGAGGGCCGCCGGCGAGATCGACTTCCCGGGCGGCGAGGTGGACCTGACCGGAACGTGCAGGCCCGGTGCCACCCACCAGCTGGCCATCCTGGTGATCGCGCAGTTCCTCACGCCGCAAGGCACCTATCTGCCGTATGACGAGGCCCCGGCGGAGAGGCGGATGCTCCGACGTGGGCTCTGCGGGGACGTCTTCCTCATGGGCATGCCACAGGGCGCGTGCATCACGGACGTGGGGATTGACACGTCCGTGCGGCAGTGGTTGATCACGTTCACCGCCGCCCTCGACGGCCTGAAGGGAGGGGCGAGCTACGTGCTGCGCGCCCGGGTCCTCGATGACGGGGAGGAAGCGCTGACTGCGGAAAGCGAGCCGTTCTCAGCGGGGGACCTGCAGAACAGGCGGTTGGAGTTCAGCAAGGAATGGAGGCCCCCGAAGCTCTGGGATACGGACACCCCCGGGAACCAGTACGACGTAACCGTCGAGTTGCTGGAGGGAGGTTCGACGCAGGATGTTAACCACGGCGTGCGTTTCGGCTTCCGTGAGTTCTGGATCGAAGGGCGGGACTTCATTCTCAATGGTAGCCGCGTGCACCTGCGCGCCGCGCCCCTCAACTCGGCCCAGATCAACACGGCGACGGCCAGCTACGAAGGGGCGTGTGAGACCATCCGCCGACTGAAGTGGTGGGGCTACGATGCCGTTTACACGCACAACTACGACTGCCGGCCAGGCTCTCACATCGCCTTTGAGGAGATACTGCGGGCCGCTGACGACGTTGGCATGATTCTCAGCTTCGCCTTGCCGCACGTCAGCGACTACGATTGGGATGGCGACAGTCCGGAGAAGCGCAACGGTTACGAGCGCCACGTGGAGTGGTACGTTCGTTGCGCCCGGAACCACCCCAGCGTGGTGATGTACAGCCAGAACCACAACTCCACGCATCACCAGGACGACGAGAATCCGCAGCGCATACCGCTCGTGCTCGACTGCCTCCTGACAGGCTACCTGGCTGACCGACTTCGGCGAGTCTACTCGCTGGAGAGAGTCTTGCGGCAGTTCGACAGGACGCGCATCCAGTACAACCACGCCGGGCCGAGTCGGTCCATGTGCACGATGAACTGCTACCTCAACTGGACGCCGATGCAGGAACGTTCGGAGTGGTTCCAGCGGTGGGCCGAGTACGGGGCCCGGCCGCTCTGCCTGGTCGAGTACGGCGAACCCTACGAGGCCAGCTTCATGAACTTGCGCGGACCATGGAGCCGGGTGAGGTCGAAGGACCTCTTCCAGTACCAGTACACCGAATGGGGCGCGGCCACCCGGGGGGACGCTGCCTTCGAGCTGCATGATTTCGAGAAGGTCTGCCTCCGCTGGGAAGCCGACCGGTTCCGCCGCAAGGATCCGTTTGGCATCGGCGACTACCCGATGCCGCAGGGCCTTCACATGAACGTGCCGAACTTGCGCGGCGTGCAAGCCGAGTTCGTCCGTTACACCTGGCCGTACATCCGTACGCTGGGGCTGAGCGGCTTCAACATCTGGCGTGAGCCGTACCTCTGCTTCCTACGCAGGGGCGCCAGGGCCGCACGAGTCGAGCTGGACGTGGACTGGGACAACCTGCAGCGCCCCGGCTTTAGCCCGGATTTCTACGAACCGTCGCCCTCCGATTCGATGCCCTACTCCATGGGGACGAAGCTCGAGGACTGGGAGCCGAACGTGCGGGGCGTTGCGTTTCGTCGCTACAACCAGCCGCTGCTTGCCTACATCGCTGGCAAGGCCGAGCGTTTCACCGCGCGCGGCCACAACTACGCTGCGGGCGAGATCGCCGAGAAGCAGATCATCGTTATCAACGATTCCCGCCGCAGCGTAGATTGCACCTGCGAGTGGTCGGTTAACTTGCCGCAGAAGGCCTCCGGCGTGAGCGTTGTCCGGGTAGAGCCAGGCTGCAACGAGCGCATCCTGGTCAGGTTCAAGCTCCCCCGGGCGCGCACGAACCGCGCGTATAGGCTGCGTCTGAAGGCAACCTTCAGCACGGGGGAGGTGCGGGCGGACGAGTTCACTTTGCACGTCTTCCCTCATCCCAAAGCCCCGCGGGTCTGCAAGGAGGTCGGGCTCTACGATCCGCTCGGCCAGACGGCCAAGCTGCTGGACGAACTCGGCATTGCCTTCGACACGGTGCAGGCCGGTTCCGATCTGCGCGGCTGCAGCCTGCTGATCATCGGCAAGAAGGCACTCAACGTTGACGGCGCGGCGCCAGACCTCTCGAGGGTGCCCGACGGTCTGAAGGTGGTTATGTTCGAGCAGACTAAGGAGGCGCTCGAGCAGCGTCTCGGCTTCCGGGTGCAGGAGTGGGGCCTCCGCCGCGCCTTTGCGCGCGTGCCCGGCCACCCCATCCTGGCGGGCCTATCCGACGAGCAACTGCGCGACTGGCACGGCGAGGCGACACTCATCCCGCCGTCGCTGCCGCCGCCGGACTACTTCTCTTATCCCACCGTCAAGTGGTGCGGCTTCGACACCCCCCGGGCAGGGCGTGCCGGCAACTACGGCAATGTCTGCTCGGTGATGATCGAGAAGCCGGCCGCCGGGGACTTCCTGCCGATCATGGACGGCGGTTTCGCCCTCCAGTACAGCCCGCTGACGGTCTACCGGGAAGGGAAGGGCATGGTGCTCTTCTGCCAGGTGGACGTGACGGGTCGCACGGACGAGGAGCCAGCTGCCCGGCGGCTCGCCGCGAACATCTTGGAGTTCGCAGATGCCTGGCAGGCACCTGTCAGCAGGAGCGCAGTCTACGTCGGGGAGCAGGCTGGCCTGGAGCACCTGAAGGCGGCCGGCGTGGCGGTCAGGGCCTACGACGGCGGGACGCTGGATGGCGGCTGCGCGCTCGTTCTGGGTCCCGGCGCCGCCGACCAGCTGGCACAGGGAGCGGAGGCCGTCGCCCGCTGGGTCGCTGCCGGCGGGCGTGTGCTGGCACTGGGCCTCGGGCAGGCGGAGGCACGCTTGGTGCTCGGCCTGCCGGTCGAGATGCAGGTGGCCGAACACATCTCCTGCCGGTATGCGCCAGCCGGGCCGGATTCGCAAGTTGCGGGCGTGGGATGCGGGGAGTTTATGATCCGCGACCCTCGGGAGATCCCGCTGGTGACCGGCGGGGCAGAGGTGCTGGGAAATGGCGTGCTCGCCGTGGCAGGAGGCGGGAACGTCGTCCTCTGCCAGTTGGCTCCGTGGCAGTTCGACCATAAGGAGTTCTACAACACCAAAGGCGCTTTCAGACACCTGAGCTTCGCGACCAGCCGACTGCTGGGCAACATGGGCGTGGCACTTGGAACACCTCTGCTGGGCAATGTGGCCCGCCCTGCGGGCCCGGAGGAGAAGCGCTGGCTTAACGGCCTCTATCTGGAAGAGCCCGTCCTGCACGACGACGACCCGTACCGCTTCTTCCGCTGGTGACGGCGGCCTCTCGAGTACGGAGAGCCATTGGCGGCGGTTCCTTTGCTCTGTGCAGCTTGCGGCTGCGGTGTCTGATGCCGGCCTTGAAGCGAGGCGCATGATGCGCCTTTGGCGGGCAGTGCTATCCCGCGGCGTTGCCCAGCCGGCGACGCCCTCCTCGCTCTCGGCCAGCACGGACTCGAAGAACTCCAGGTCTTCGGGATGGTGCTCAGCCAGGTGCTCGCGCAGTTCGGACCGCGTCACGATCTGGCGTATGTAGATGGCCGGCTTCAGCAGGTGCGCGACGCACTGCCAGTAGAGCACCTCGCTCAAGCGCGGTCTTCAGCGTCTGCCCGGGCATCGCACCGTGGGCAGTCGGACGCCGCACGCAACCGTTGAACGCGAGCGGCTGTCAACGCCTTCCGAGATGAAGACGCTTCCGAGCACATCCATACGTCGCGTCCTCCGGTATGAACGGACGGCCGGGGGGCCAGTGGTACGCTAGGAAGATCGTGAACGAAAGCTCGCATGCAGGTCGTGAACTGTCCAGGCGGATCACGGTCATCCGCGTGGACACGACTCGCGACATCCCTGACGAGATTCTCGACCCCGGCAGTGGCGACTCGCCTGGGATCTTCAGGCCCTCAGGCGTGGCAAGTCTGCCAGGATGAGAATCAGGCGGAATGTGTACTCGGCGAAGCCCGGCTGGGTGACAGGTCGGGAGAAGTGCTTGTTCTACACGCCGCTGCCTACCGGAGACTCCATCCGGCCATGACCCGGGCCGAGCCGGGGCCGGTCCCGGAGTGCGTCAACGGCCTTTCAGGGAGGCCGGGGCCACATGAGCTTGCGTGAATCAGCCCCGGAGAGGATACTCGCACTGCTTCGTAACTCCAGCGGCATCGGCCACGACGGAGTTCTCGGGAGGTAGAACGATGTCGGTACAGAGCCAGAAGAGAAGGTACCCGACCGACCCCATCGTGAACGCGGGGCAATGGCCTGACCCGTTCGCCATTCCCGGTGGCGGCAGCGTACGTGCCCGAGAAGAATGGCGGGCGTGTTCGTCGGCGTGGCGGGAGCTGATCGTCGGCACGGAGTACGGGGGATTGCCGCCTGAGCCCGTTGCCATCGAGGTAGAAACGCTCTGTCACAGCGGTGTGCAGCGCTGGCCGGACGTGCCACGGCTCTGGTCCTATCGCGTCCATTGCCGCGGTGGTGACCAGCCGTTTTCCTTTTGTGCGGCGATTCTGTTTCCGAGCACGCATGGACCGTTCCCTGCAATCGTCAACGGGGACGGATGCTGGTGGCACGTACCCGATGACGTGGCCCGACGCGTACTTGACAGCGGGTGTGCCCTGGTCCTGTTCAACCGAACGGAAATGGCAGAGGACCTGGGATACGGGGATGTCCCGGACAGGAGCAAACGAAGCGGCGGACTGTATGACGTGTACCCCGGCCGAACGTTCGGCGCTCTGTCGGCGTGGGCCTGGGGGTACCACCGTTGCGTGGATCTCTTGCACGAGCTTCCGTTCATCAACACGGGCTGCATTGCCGTGACCGGACATTCACGCGGAGGCAAGACCGCTCTGTTGGCTGGGGCAACGGATAGTCGGATCACGCTGGTCAACGACAATGCCTCCTGCGCAGGAGGGAGCGCAGCATTCCGCTACGTCGGAGATGGAGGGGAGACTCTCAATATCATCAGCGTCTTCCCGTCCTGGTTTGGGTCGGGCCTGCAGCCATACCTCGGGCGGGAAGGCGACATGCCGTTCGATCAGCACTGCCTGCTGGCCACAATCGCACCGCGCCCGCTGCTGTTGACATATGCCCTGGACGACCGCTGGTCGAATCCGGAAGGGATGGTGCAGTCTGCGTGGGCGGCCGGCGAGGTGTATCGCTTCCTCGGCGTTTCGGAGGACATCGCCTTCCACCTTCGCGAAGGCGCTCACGCCCATGCGCTCGAGGACTGGGACGTATTACTCGATTTCATCAACTGGAAATGGCATGGCAGGGAACCCAACGCTGCGTATAACGACCATCCTTACGACCATCTGAAGCCTGCGTTCTCCTGGAAGACGCCGGATGCCTGAAGTCCCGAACAGCGGCCAGGAGATCCAGGCCACAGTCAGACGTGCCCGTCCAGAACAGCTGCAAACGGCTCCTCCAGGACAAGTCGATCGGTGCCGTCAGCATCTGCACCGGGGCAGGCTATGGGATCAGGCGCCCTAAGGGCTGGCTGAGAAGGTCCGTACGCGCTTCAGGCAGATCGATTACCCTATCGGCGCGATCCGGGAGGTCAGATGCGTCTCCGCCGCGCGCGAAGAGGCATGCATCGCGCAGAGCACCATCGTCGCCATCTGCAGGCCGGCGGAGACCGGGCAGGAAGTGCGAATCAGGCAGGCGTGACGGGAGGAAGCCCCATGGGTTCTCCGGAGCGATCGGAATCAGCGAGCTGTGACTGGGAAAGCCCTCGTCTGGTGGGACGGCATCGTCTCGCGGCGCGGGCGACGTTCGTCCCATTTGACGACGAGGCGGCCGCGACTGTCGGCGAGCGGGGCCGCCCGTCCAGGTTCCAGATCCTCAACGGCCGGTGGCGGTTTCACTATGCGCAAGCGCCCTGCGCAGCGCCGGCGGACTTCATGCGACCGGAATTCGACGATTCCCGCTGGGACGACATCACCGTCCCCGGACACTGGCAGTTGCAGGGCTACGGCCGATCGCACGTGCGAAACGGGCATCCCAACGCAAACGCTGGAGAGGAGGACCGGCTGTGGCTTACCCGATCATCATGCACGTGAACTACTGCGAGCAGGGGCAGACCGTCCGCGAGATCTGCAAGAAGGCGGCGGCATGGGGGTTCGACGGCGTGGAGTTCCGTCGCAAACGGACGGGCGTGGAGGAGACCACCGAGGACTACCTGGACGAGCTGGAGGCCGGCGTGGCTGCATCCGGCCTGGAGCACGTGCTGTTCGGCTACCCCGGGCCGCTGCTGGTCAAGGAGGATGCCGGCGAGCGCGAGCGCGAAGTGGAGCAGGCCGTCGCCTTCTACCGGCACGTGTCCGAGCGGTTCGGCGTGAAGACGGTGAACCTGCTGACGGGCGCCCTGCGCAACCCGGACGGTGCCGTCCCCTATTTCGACTACACCAGCCACGGGTCATTCGTCGCCACGCAGGAGCAGTGGGACTGGCAGGTCGAGGGGTGCCGGCAGATGGCGGACGCCCTCGCCGACGTGGACATCCGCTTCGGCTTCGAGACCCACATGGTCTACCTGCACGACACGATAGGCGCCGCCACGCGGCTGGTGGAGCTGATCGACCGGCCCTCGATAGGCGTGAACCTGGACTACGCCAACATGCTGGAGTTCGAGGAAAAGCCGTCGCTCGAGGAGGCCGTCACGGGTCTCGGCGAGCTGATCCACTACGTCCACCTGAAGAACTCGGCGCCGCTGCGCGGCGGGGGCGGCCGGGTGCCCACGGCGCTCAGCGAGGGGGAGATCAGCAACCGGCAGTTCGTCCGTCTGCTGATGCAGATCGGATACGAGGGCCCCATCTGCGTGGAGGCCCCCAGGCCGGGCGACCGCGAGTGGTATGCACGTCAGGATCTGGCCTACCTGCGCGCCGTGCTCGCCGAGGTCGGAGCCTGAGACGCGCTGTCTACTCCGCGGGACCTGTGAGCAGCGTCGGCTCGCAGGGCATGCCGAGCCGCCCGGGGTAGGCTCCGGAGGAACGCGAGAGGGCAAGGGAGCGAGATGGCCATCCTCGATGACTGCGTCCTGGCTGCCGATCCGGGCAACGTGGAGCTGGTGAACGCGGTCGGCCGGCGGCGCATCACCCATGTCGTCCACGACGTGGACGGCACGCACAGCCTCATCCGCGAATGGCCGCCGGTGATGAGCCTCGTCATCCACTGGGCGATGATGTGCGGCCTGGAGGAGGACTTCGATTCGCAGGCAAACGCCGCCGCACTGGTCGAGCGCGTCGGGCGGGAGCCGTTGCCCGAGACAGACGAGTTCTGCATCGAGACCGCCGGCCTCTCCGCCCTCACCCAGATGGAGTACGGCATCCGCCGCGCGGTGGAGCTTGGCAACGTGCCGCGGGCCGTGTATCCTGTCCTGACCGACGCACGGATCGAGGCGAACGCGGACATCGTCCGCCGCATCCGACAGGGAGAGGAGCGCTTCGACGACGTGGACGAGCCTCCGGAGCTCGCCGCCTTCATCGGCGAGCGGGCGCCGCGGCTCTTCAAGCTCTACGAGAACGTCTTGAACGCAGCCTCGCGGGACAGGAACGTGGCCGACGCAAGGGAGCGCCCCGATCGGTGGCGTGTGCCCGGCTCGCTGGCCTTCCTCGAGCACCTGCACTCGATCGGCTGCGCCAGCTACTTCGTCACGGGATCGGTCATCTACCCGGATGGTGGGATGCAGGAGGAGGTCCGCGCGTTGGGCTTCGAGACCGGTCCTGGTAAGCTGGTCCGCAGCCTGGAAGGCTCCAGCTGGCACAGGAAGATGCCGAAGGACGAGGTCATGCGCGACCTGTGCCGCCGCGAGGGCGTGGTTCCGGCCGAGGTGCTCGTCATCGGGGACGGGCGCACGGAGATCCGCGCCGGCGTCGAGATGGGCTGTGTCACGATCAGCCGCCTGGCGGAAGATGCAGGTCGCCTGCGCGCCCTGCACCGCGAGCTTGGGACCAACTACATCGTGCCGGACTTCACGAGCCCGGCGCTCGGCAGACTGATCCGCAGGGAGTAGTGCCGTGGAGCGCTCGGATTCGCACAAGCCGTTCGACCTGGCGCGCGTGAAGACCTACCCGCTCAAGGTCCGCCCGAACAAGGTCGGGCTGGACCGCTACCTGGATTGCAGCGCCCTGCGACGGGCCGAAGTGCGCCCTCCGACCACCCCGTGGTTCCGCAACGGGCTGCGGGGCGAGGCCGCCGACCAGTCAGCGGGGCTTCAGGAGCTGGCCCGCTACGTCGTCGAGTGCCGGCGCACCGCCAGGCCCGTCGTCGTTCTGACAGGCGCGCACCCGATCAAGAACGGCGAGATCTCCGTCATCACCGACCTGATCGAGCGCGGGGTCGTCACGCTCTACGCGACGAACGGAGCAGGCATTATCCACTCGTTCGAGCTGGCCCTCACGGGCGCATCCAGCGAGTCGGTGCGCGACGCGCTGCCCTGCGGCGAGTTCGGCATGGCCTTCGAGACCGGCCACTACCTGAACTACGCGATCGAGATCGGCGCCGAGCTCGGATTGGGCCTCGGCGAGGCGATGGGCAGGCTCTACTGTGACGCGGAGTTCCGGCGGCAGGTCATCGACCGGACGTTCGAACGGCATCCCGACACGGGCGATTACCTGACACCCTACGATGGGTTCCCGCACGTGGACGCGTGCGTGCTGGCGGCCGCCCATCGGAAAGGCATCCCCGTCTGCGTGCACGCCTCGCTGGGGACGGACATCATCGACCAGCACGACAGTTTCAACCCGGGCGCGAAGGGCCAGACCAGCGGTCGCGACTTCCTGGTCCTCGCCGAGGAGATGCGCCGCTTCACCCGGGGCGGGGCGATCATCAACATCGGCACTGCCGTCATGGGCCCGGAGGTCGTGCTGAAGGCCGTCTCGATGGCGGCGAACGTGGGATGCAGGCCGGAGGGGCTCCGCGTGGCCGACTTCGACGTGCGCCCGTTCGCCTTCGACGACGAGGCGCGCGACGAATCTCAGCCCTACTACTACCTTCGGGACCAGAAGTCGCTGGCCACGCGCATCCCCAAGGTGTTCGGCGGCGTGGGGTTCTACTTCGAGGGCCTGCACGCCCACACGCTGCCGGCGTTCTACCAATACGTAATGCGGGAGCTGTGCCCGGACGCCGAACCGCCGGGCTGACGGGCAACGAAAGGAGACCGCCATGTTCCGCGACGTGGTGCTGCAGGACACAACGCCCGAGGACTGGCCCGACGTCCGGCGGCGCATCCACGACCGCGTGATGTCGTCGATGGGTACCGCGCCCGACCTCACCGTCGAGCCAACCTATGAAGTCGTCGCGGAGTTCGAGCGCTACGGCTTGCAGCACCGCAAGATCCGTTACCCCGTCATGCCCGACGACCACGGCCTGGCCGTCGTCGTGCTCCCGGAAGGTGTGGACGACTCGCGTCCGGCGCCGGCCGTCGTAGTCTGCCACGGCACGAACGACAAACGCGGCAAGGACAGCGTTATGGAGCTCGACCACGTCGAGCGGGCTTACGCGATCGAACTCGCGCAGCGGGGCTTCGTCACGGTCGCACCGGACTGCTACGAGTTCGGCGAGCGCCTGACCCGGGGCGAGGACCTTCCCGACGACGAAGTGCGCCGCCGCTACGTCGCATCGATGGAGCGCTTCATCGAGGAGCATCCGGAGTGGTCGCTCGACGGCCGGCGGGTGTGGGACCACCAGCGGCTCCTCGACGTGCTGGGCACGTTGCCGTTCGTGCGGTCCGGCGCCTACGGCGTGATGGGCAATTCGCTGGGTGGCCGGTCGGCCATCTTCCTGGCCGCCCTCGACGAGCGCATTGCGGCTGCCGTTCCGTCGTGCGGCATCAGCCCGAACATCACCAACGTTTACCGCACCGTGGCGGGCAGCGCGGCGTCGAAGTCCAGCCCCCGTTGGATCGACCACTTCCTGGGGCACGGCGGGGATATGCTCTACGAGTATCAGGACATGATCGGGCTCTGCGCGCCCCGCCCCCTCCTGCTGCTGGAGCCCTACAACGACGCCTACAACCCGTACGTCGAGGCCAACTTCCGCTGCTACGTGGCGGGCCAGCGTGCCTACGGGCTGCTGGGCCGCCCGGAGTGCTTCTGCACGCTGACCCACGGCGACGGGCACGACACGGTGGCCAGCGTGCGGGAGTTCGCATACCGCTGGTTCGAACGCTGGCTCTCGGCAACCGCCTGAGGGCCCTCGACGAGGAGGCGAAGGACCATGGGGAAGTTCACGTGGAAAGGCAGTCCCGTCGTGGAGCGGCACGGCCCGGTGCTCCGGCCGGAGGACGTGCCCTGGCCCTGCCACATGGCCTACAACGCCGGCGTCGTTCGGTTCGGCGGGCGCTACGCCATGCTGTTCCGCAACATCTACTGGAACGAGCGCTACGGCAAGTCCACCCGTAGCGTCGGACGGGCCTTCAGCGATGACGGCATCACGTGGGACGTGGACCCCGATTTCCGGTTCAAGCCCGAGGGAATCACGAATCCCGAGGACCCGCGCATGACGGTCTGCGAGGGGCGCATCTACGTCACCTTCACCGAGAACTGCCGCGACGGCATCCGGGGCTGCATCGCAGTGACCGACGACCTGGAGAGCTACGAGTTGCTGAGCATGTCGGCGCCGGACAACCGGAACATGATCATCTTCCCCGAGAAGGTGGGCGGCAAGTTCGTGCGCCTCGAGCGCCCCTTCCGCGCTTACGGCATGCGGGGGGATGACAAGTACGACACGTGGTTCTCCGACTCGCCCGACTGCCGCTACTGGGGCAACACGCAGCTGGTCCTGCGGGCCAACGACCTGCCCTTCTGCAACTGGAAGAACGGCCCGTCAGGCCAGCCGATCAAGACCGAGAAGGGATGGCTGACGATCTTCCACGCCACCCACTACGACCCCGACACGGAATACCCCACCTGGCGCAGCGAGAACTGGCACAAGCTCTACTGTGCCGGCGTGATGATGCTGGACCTGGAGGAGCCGTGGAAGATCGTGGGCATATCGCAGGACCCCCTCATGGTCCCCGAAGAGCCCTACGAGACCGACGGCTTCCGCAGCTACACCCTCTTCCCCAGCGCCACGCTGCTCCAGGACGACGGGACGGTGCGCATCTACTACGGCGCGTGCGACACCGTGCTGGCCCTGGCGACGGCGCAGCTGGATGACCTGATCGACCTGTGCAGGCCCGTCTGAGGCGATGCCGACGGGCGACGGCTCCGCCGCAGGAGCGCCCACCTGCCAGAGGAGGAACCCGTACGGGGCATCCGCGCGCTCCGGCACAGAGGGTATCGCGGGGGTCACGTTCGGGCAAGCCCCCAGGTCACCCCTTGCCGGAGATCTAGCCCAGCCGCCCTCAAGGAGCCCGGTTGGTCCAGAGCCGATCGAGCAGCCAGCCTGGGACTTCGTGCACACGTGCGATGCTCTTCTGGGCCTCGGAGATGAAGAGCCGCCCGTCGTCCTCGGTGAAGTCCGGGTAGCTGATGCCGGTTTGGGGGTCATCGTCGTAGAGGACGACCTCAGGCAGCCCCCAGTGGGTGACCTCGCCGCCCGGCGCGTCACGCTCCTCACCCCCCAGAAGCCACGCGGGGTTGCGGCTGACGGCATACCGGCCGAAGTTGTGTCCCATCGCCGAGTTGTTGTGGAACCAGTAGGTATAGCGACCCGCATGGGCGACCGCCGAGCCGCCCGGTGAGAAGGCCCCCGAATAGCAGGCGAGAGCCGTGCTGTTGGTCTGGCCTGGACAGAGGCGGCTCGTCAACTCCGGCAGCACCTCCATCGCTCCCGCCACGTCCAGCAGCGTTGGATCGGTATAGACGTTCATGGTGAGGTCGAGGGCCTGCCCCGAGCGAAGCCGAGGGGAAGAGTGACGCATGGCGGCCTGGGCGGTGCGGGGGGCCACGCCGTTCCTGCTCAGGCCTTCGCCCGCCGAAGCGGGCTACGGCCCGCGAAGGAGGGTGGGTGCCGAAGGTGTGGCGCAGGGCGGGGAAGCTCGCCGCCCGGCCGCGCTCGTCTTCCTTCGAGGTGCCGACCGCGGCCAGCACCGGCAACGGACTGGGTTCGAGGACAGAAACGGGGACAGATGATCCACGCCAAGAGAAGTCAAGACGCCGCAAGTGCGCTCAGCAGATCTGATGTAACAGATTACTCCGAGATGACTTACATTGACTTAGTTCGACGTAGCGTGAGGTCGGCGTCCCTCGAAGATCCAGAAGAACAGAATTCCTAAACCGCAGGTCGCAGGTTCGAGTCCTGCCGGGCGTACCACAACCTGGCCGTCGCGCGTCGCCAGACCACTTCGGCTGCTCGTCCTCGTCCGGCCGGTCCTCCGCGTGGGCGAGGCGCTCGGGCTGTCCGGGGCGGCCGGTGCAATACCCCCGTGCGCGCCGGCGACACTGGTGGAGAAGAGGCTGACGACGCCCCGGTTGATCAGGTCAATCACGATGGGGATCTGGCCGTTCTTGACCCGGTGTGCGCCGCAGATGACCACCACGGGCCTGCCGGCTCGGTGGCACTCGACGACGTACCGCGCCAGCTCCTCGAAGCCCGCCGACTGATCGGCGCCGCCGCCGGGCAGGCCGTTGCGGAACCACGGCGTCCTGGGCGCGTGAACGGGCGCGGCCCTGAGCGCCGCCACGTCCACGAACCCGCTGAGGTCCGACCTGTTCGCGCGGACCTTCAGCGGGTAGGTCCTCAGCCGCGACATGTCGAACAACCTGTAGGAACCCTCGTATCGCGAGCTCTCATGCCCTGCTTATGCGCAGGAGGAACGGCGGCCCCGCGGCCATCCGGCGCGGGGCCTCGCGATGGGCATGGCATTGTAGCCGGGCGGCCCGACGCCGCAAACCGCACGCTCGCGCCGTCTGCCCCCCCTCCACTTGCGCGGGAGCGGGCCGCCTGCTCCTCGAGCAGCGCTTGACAGCCCCCTCCCTGCTTCTCAGAATGAGTTCTCGTCGCGGGATCATCTGCGTGGCTCTATGTAGGGGACCGTGAAAGTGAGCTGGCTCGTCCTGAGCGTGTGCATCGTTTTGGCGTCGGTGGGAGCGGAGGTCGCCGTGGGGCTCGCAAGTGCAGACTACTCGGCGCCCCAGAAGCCCTGGGCTGACAGGGGCCAGCCCGGCGACTTGGCCAGGAGCCATGTGGAAGAGGCGGCCTCCCGCCGCCACGAGTACACCGTCACTATGGGCGGCACCGTGGACGGCAGGAGCTGCCGTTCCCCCTTCGGCGTCTTCGAGGGGTGGCAGCAGACGTGGGAGTCGAACCGCGCGGTCCGAATCGAGAACGTGGGCACCACGGACGTAGTGAACCCCTGGCTGTCGAACGGACGCAACGACTTCCGCACCATCGAGGAAGTGGCTCACTTCTCGATCGAGCCGGGCATGAGCGACCGCGAGAAGGCCCTGGCGCTCTGGTTCCAGGAGATCACGCACCGCTACCACTGGCACGGCGACAACAGCCAGCTCGGCGACCCGGTGAGGGTCTATAACGTCTACGGCCATAACACGTGCGGCAACGACTCCATCTGCATGGCGGGGCTCTGGGAACACGTCGGGCTGAAGGTGACTCCCGCGCACCCGCAGGGGCACTGCATCTCGCAGGCCTACTTCGGCGGCCGCTGGAACCTGCTTGACGGCGACATGCACACCTTCTACCTGCTGCGCGACAACCACACGATCGCCGACGAGCAGGACCTGGTGCATGATCACGACCTGGTCAAGAGCACGCATACGCACGGCATCCTGCATCCCCTGAGCCGCCAGCATGACGAGATGGAGGCGTCCCTGTTCACCTTCGAGGGGGAGCCGCAAGGGACCCGGAGCTGCGCCGGGCTCTTCACCATGGACATGACGCTGAGGCCGGGGGAGGCGCTCGTCTACCGCTGGGGCCACGCCGATCCGGTAAAGTGCCACGGTGAAGAGCCGCCCAGGGTCCCGGACACGATCTGCAACGGTCTCTGGGAGTATCGGCCCAATCTCTCCGGTGACGTGTGGCGCAGGGGCACTGAGGGCGCCGAGAGCGTCCTGGTGACTGCCGACGGCCTGACTGCCGAAGCCGGCCAGACGGGCACCATCGTCTGGAAGATGGCTTCGCCGTATGTCTTCGTCGGCGGCCGGCTCGAAGCGGACGGCCCGGGCGCGCAGTTCGCCCTCTCGTGGGACGGCAAAGAGTGGCAGCGCGTGGGCACCGACTTGGACGAGCACTTCCCCATCAAGGGGCCGGCGCGCCACGAATACTACCTCAAGTGCACGCTGCCTGACGGCGCCCGTCTGGAGGCGCTTGGCATCGTAAACGACGTGCAAATGGCCCCCGCCGCTATGCCGGCAATGGTCCTGGGCGAGAACGGATTCGTCTACACCGACGACACCGAGGGCGAGCGGGAAGTGCGCATCACACACCATTGGGTTGAGCGTTCAACCACGCGCCCGCCCGAGGCGCCGGCCGCCTCCCTCTTCCCACGGGACGGCGGGACGAGCGACGGCACGGACTTCGCCTTCCAGTGG
>LJUE01000136.1 GCA_001303885.1 Planctomycetes bacterium SM23_32
AACACGGGCATCACGTCGCTCTGCGTGATGGCCTTCCTGGCCAAGGGCTGCACCCCGGGCACCAGCCCCCACGGCGAGGTGGTCAACAGGGGCATTGACTTCGTGCTCGGCTCCCGCCAGGAGAACGGGACGCTGGTCGGGCCGGGCCGTTCCCACGGGCCGATGTACAGCCACGCCATAGCGACGCTGCTGCTCTCGGAGGTCTCCGGCATGGTGGACGCTGAACGCCAGGAGCGCATAGACGCCGTCCTGCCGGAGGCGCTGCGCATCATCCTGGCCGCCCAGCAGGTCGAGAAGCTGCAGAGCTCCCGGGGCGGATGGCGCTACCAGACCGACAGCGCGGACAGCGACATCTCCTGCACGGGCTGGCCGCTGATGGCGCTGCGCTCGGCCCGCAACAGCGGCGCCGATGTGCCGGCCCAGTCCATTGACTACGCCCTGGAGTTCGTCATGCGCTGCCGCACGGGCGACGGGGGATTCGCCTACATGCCGGGGCAGGGGCCGGGACCGGCGCGCACGGGCGTCGGCCTGCTCTGCCTGGAACTGTGCGGGCGGCACCGCGACGAGGCGGCGCTGGCCGCCGGCGAGTGGCTCCTGAGGCACCCGCCCGAACACCACGGCCAGCAGTGGTACTACTACTCGATCTACTACTGCTCGCATGGCATGTTCCAGCTCGGGGATGAGTACTGGGAGCCCTTCGCCGAGAGGATGTACGAGGCGCTACTGAAGAACCAGCGCCCGGACGGCTCCTGGCCCCCGGGCTCGGCGGGGCGCGAGGGGGAATGCTACGCCACGGCGATGAGCATCCTGGCCATGAGCGTCCCCTACTGCCAGTTGCCCATCTACCAGCGCTGAGGAGGCTGACGATGCGCGCGGAGCCAGAGGCGGCCAAGACCGCCCTGTCCTTCTACTGCGACGACACGAATCCCTACGTGGCGCCGGCCGAGGCGTTCGAGGTCTTCCTCGACTTCATCAGCGCACACGGCGTGAGGGGAGAGGCGAGCTTCATCCCCGGCATCAGTTGCGGGGCGCACGGCCTGCTCAGCCGCCCGTCCACGGACAACCAGCGCGCCTTCGTCGAGCTGACGCAGGGAGCCTTCGAGCGCGGCCTGGACACGCACATGGAGCTGATGACGCACGCCGGGCTCTACGACTTCGAGGCGGACGCCATGCCCGCGGACGCCGTCCACGAGGGGCTGTGGCTGCATGAGCCGGACGTGGGCGTCGCGGACTACGGGAGTTACTTCGAGCACATTATCCAGGAGGCCGAGCGGGTCGGGGTGCCGTTCACCGGCCTGACCTGGCCCGGCTGCAGCTGCGAAGCCTGCACCTCCCGCTACGGGGAACTGCGCCGGCAGGGCGTCGCGCGGCCCAACGCGAACATGTGGCAGGCGCTGCTGGACCTCGCCAGGCGCGGCAGGTTCCGCGGCAGCACCGTGCCCTGCTTCATCGGGTCGGAGGCTGAAGGCGGCGGGCCGCGGCTCATGGCCGCCGACGGGGAGTTCGGCGTCTATGACCTCTGCGCCAACGCCGGCGACCGGCTGGGGAGCTACGACAACGACCCCGCACGGGCGGATGCCGACTACTACGTCACGGCCGACGGCCAGTCGGGCCGCATCGTGGACCTGGTGCGGGCCGGGGCGCCGTACTGCCTCTTCTACATGCACTGGCAGGGGATGAACCCGGCGAACGGCGTCGGCTGGGACGCATTCCGGCTGGTGGTGGAGCGTGTGGCGCAGCACCTGAGCGACCGGGTCCTGTGGATGCGGCCGAGCGAGTACACGGCCCGCTGCCATCCCCCCGCGGGCGTTTGAGGCGCTCCGCCGCGCTTACCCCGCCACGTCGGTCCAGCGCACGGGCTCGACGCCGTTGGCGGCGCAGTACTCCACGATCCGCCGGTCCGTGAAGACGCGCCGGTCCCATTCGCGTTCACGCGCGACCTGGCCCGGCGCGAGCCCGGGATGGCCGAACCGCCGCATCTCCTCGTCGTCGTGCCCGGGATGCGTGACGAAGAGATACGTCCCCGGATCGGCCGCGTCGAGGCGCGCAATGAGCCGCTCCGCCGGATCGGCGAACTCCCCTTCGGCGTCCGGCAGGCGCCCGACCGGGTGGCGATAGATCAGCCCCTCCCGCTCGGCGAACGCCGCCATCCGGTCGGCCATCTCGTCCACCCACGTGAAGCCCATGTGGGTGTCCACGTAGGCGATATCCAGCCCCTTCGAGCGGGCCAGGTCGAGCTGGGCCTGGATTTCGGCCATCATCTCCGCCGGGACGACGCCACGCTCGTGGAGCGCCTGGGTGGTCTGGGGCAGGTGCCCGTGCTCGTCCACCAGCGAGGGCACCTCGTCGGGCGGCAGGACCGGCCCCCACTTCACCAGGTCCCACTCCGCGTTCAGCGTCGCGTGCAGCCCCAGGCAGAGGCCGTCCAGGTCGCGGTACATCTCCGCCGCCTCGTCGAACGCGGGACAGGGCACCATCATGGACGTGTTCCTGAGGATGCCCTTCTCGAACGCCTCCAGCACGGCCGTGTTGGCGCTGTGGCACATGCCGGAGTCGTCCCCGCGTGTAATCAGCCTGATCCTCGGTCCAGCCATTGACGCGCTCCTCCTGTTACTGGTCGCCGCCGGGGCGCCTTCAGAGCCGCGCCAGGGCCTGGCGCAGGATGTCGGCCACGCGCTCCAGGATCGCAGGCAGTCCCACGTCCACCCCGAGCTCCCGGATCACCCGGAGCGCCGCGGCGTGCATCCGGTCCAGTTGCTCCGCGCTGGGCCCGCCGCCGATCGTGTATCGCACCTGCCCCACGCGTTCCCTCCGGGTCGTGGGCCGGGAGTATAGCCGCTGCCCGCCCCCCGCGCCAGCCACAGGGACTGCTCGCAGACACCGCGGCGGGCGGGTGGCCTCTCCCTTTCCCTTCGAGTCCCGGGAGAGGGGCCATGCCCCCCAACGTCCTCATCTTCATGACCGACCACCAGCGCGGCGACACCGTCCTGCCCGAGCACCCCGCCGTCACGCCGCACCTGGACCGCCTCCCCGACGCGTTCCTCACCTCCCTCGGATACCTCGGCGCCGGGCCAGCCTGAGCGGCGCCCGCCCTCCCCCCTGGGACCTCTCGCGCCGCCTGCAGGGCCGCCGTACGCCCTTCGAAAAACGGACACAAAGAGGAAATCGCGGTGACATAACCGTAACACGGCTTCCTTAGAATGCCCGGCAGAATAAGCGAGCAGAAAGGCCCCCGAGGGGGCCAGCCCCTGAGCGGAGGGAGACAGATGGAACGGATGAGCACGAAAGAGAACCCCAAGAAAGGAGGCGCGATCATGGGCGCCGAGCGACACAGCATGGAGGCCGCGCTGCGCGACGCAGCCGGCCGAGCGGACGTGGCGGAGATCATGGCGCTGCTGAAGGCAGGCGCCGAGGTGAACGAGCCCGATGGGAGCGGAGTGACCGCGCTCCACGCAGCGGCCGAGATCGGGAGCGAGGCGGCCGTGGCGCTGCTGCTCGCCGGTGGGGCGGAAGTCAACGCCCGCACGCCCGGCGGCTGGACGCCCCTGCACGGAGCGGCGGCCGCCGGCCATCGCCACGTGGCGCGGCGCCTGCTGTCAGGCGGCGCCGATTCCGACGCCCGCGACGTCCGGGGCGAGACGCCGCTGCACTGCGCCGTCGTCTGGGGGCGCGCGGACGTCATTGAGCTCCTGCTCGACGGCGGGGCCGATGCCGGAGCAACGAACGCCCAGGGCGACACGCCCCTGGAGGTGGCCTTCGCGGGCCGACGGCCGGCCATTGTGGAAACGCTGCTGGTCCACGAGCTGAAGCGCGCGGCCACGCGGCTGGGCTGGGCCACCGGCGCGGGCGTCCCGGCGCTGCTGGGCCAGACGTGCGCCGTGTGAGCCTGCCCGGGCACGGGCCTTGATGGCAGACGCGATTCGCTGTAGCTTCTTGCTGCTCATGGAGGATCGGAAGATGCACCGCACAAGCTTCGTCGTGATGACGGCCCTGATGGCGGCGGCGCTGGCGTCGCCCGTTCGGGCGGAGGCGCCTTCGGTGCTGCTGGAGCGCGGCATTTACCTGGAAGAGACGACGGGCGATCTGGACGGGGCCGTGGCGACCTACAAGCAGGTGGTCGCCGACCCCCAGTCCCCGCGCGGCGTCGCGGCCCAGGCGCACTATCACCTGGCGCTCTGCTACGTGAAGACGGGCGAGCGCAGCGAGGCGACCGAGCAGCTCAGGACGCTGCTGCGGCGCTACGACGACCAGGCCGAGATAGCCCTGGCCGCGCGCCGCCTGCTCGACACGCTGGTGGCGCCCGACCCGGCGGCCCTGATGCCGCCCGACACGCTCCTCTACATCGAGGGAGGCAGCCCGGGCCGGCAGGTGGAGACGGCACTGAACATGCTCGAGGGCACGCCGCTGGCCAACCCCCTGGAGGCCATGGGCGCTCCGACGGGCGGCGGTGCCGGGCCCGGCGACTTCATGGGCGCCTTCTTCAACCCGAGCATGGTGGAGGAGTTCAAGAAGGTGCGCGGCTGGGCCACCGGGGTGCAGGGCTTCCCCGACCCCGCTCAGGGCGGCTCCGTAAGCATCGGGTTCGGCGGCCCGACCAGAAGCGTCACCGTGCTCTACTTCGGGGACAGCGACGCGCTGCGCGGGCTGGTGACGATGGGCCTGATGATGGCCGGAAGGGCCGGCGAGCCCATCGAGGGGATGCAGACCGTCGTCTTCAACATGCCGGGGGCGGGCGGCTGCGCGTACGACGACAGCGTGCTCATCGTGGCCAATCCTCTTGAGACCCTCCAGTGGTGCGTGAAGCAGTACAAGGGAATCATCGAGGAGCCGACCCTTGCCTCCGCCAACGAGGCCTTCGCCCGACTGGACGCGGACACGCGCCGCCAGAGCGCCCTGACCTGCTGGGTGGACACGCCGCGCCTGCTGACGCTCATCGAACAGATGATGCCAGCGGGCCAGGAGCCGCCGCAGTTCCGAGCGGGGTCGGCCTTGGTCCGAGCCAACGGCGTCGTCAGCGCCGTGGCGCGCTTCGTGCTGGATGAGAAGCGTCCCTTCCTGGAAGCCGCCGTCTACACCAAGGAGGGCCAGCCGAGGCCCGCCTTCGACCTCTTCCATACGCCCGCGCTGAGCACAGAGGGCTTTGCGGCGGTGCCGCCCGAGGCGCTCGGCGTCGTCGCGGTCGGCGTTGACGGGAGCAACCCGGCGCAGACGGGCGCCATCCTTGGCGCGCTGGCCGGCCTCACGGGCCGCGCCATGCCGCCGGCGCTGGTGGGCGACGTGCAACAGGTCACGGTCTTCGCCTTGCCGCCGCAGAACCTCGACGCCGTCGCTGTCGGGTCCACGTGGGCGGCCCTGGCGGCCCAGACCGTGGGGGTCACCATCTCCAGCAGGGACGCGGCGCGGACGCGCGCCCTGGTGGACCAAGCGCTCGACGGGGCGCCGCCCGAGCCGGCGCCCGTCGAAGGCGTCACGCGGCACGTGCTGGAGCTGCGTCCGGGGATGCAGGTGGACTGCTACGTCGGCCAGGAAGGCGACTTCGTGGCCGTGGGCCTGAGCGCCGGCGTGGTGGCATCCTCGCTGGAGGCCGTCCGCAGCGGCCGCTCAGCCGCCACAGACGGACACCTCCAGGCCCCCTTGAGCCGCCTGGAGGAGGGCGTCAGCAAGGTCGTGGTCGCCAACGCCGGCGGCGTGCTGAGCACCGTGACGAGCATGGGGCAGGCCAGCGGCGAGATGCCCGAGGAACTGGCCGGCACGTTCGAGCAGCTCTCGGAAGCGCTGACCGATACCAGCATCAAGGTGCAGACCGTTGAGGGACCCGCCAGCGTGGCCCTGCGCGTCGGGGCGGAGGACCTGCCGGCCATGGCCGAGGTCTTCCCGCACCTGATGGTCCTGGCGCAGTATCGCCCGCCCGTGCCTCCCCCGACGCCCGTGGCCGTCCTGCGCGCGCCGGGCGAGATAGCCGTTGACGGCAATCTCGACGAATGGCAGGGCATCGCCGTCCTGCCGATCCTCGCCACCACGGTCAGCCGGGCGCGGCTCTGCTGGCGCGACGACGGCCTCTACGGCGCCGTGGAGTCCTTTGACGAGCAGATCAGGCCCAACCCGGCTGAGCCCTGGCAGAACGACAGCCTCCAGCTCTTCGTGGAGAAGAACCAGGCCCGCAGCCCCGATCACACAGTGCACTGCGCCGACGTGACCCTGTGGGCCGCCCCGGAGGCGGGGCCCGGGCCGGCGCACGTGAAGACGTACTCGCACGTGACGAATGTCACGTCCGAAGGGATCGGCTCGGATGAGGCGAGCGGCATCACATGCGCGTGGGCGCCGACGGCGGAGGGCTACGCGCTCGAGTTCTTCATGCCGGCCGAGTGGCTTCAGCCGGCCCAGATGGCCGACGGCACGAGCATCGGGCTGGCGGCGTTCCTGCGAGACGGCAGCAGCACCCCGGTGGCCGAGTTCGCCGCTCAGACGGGCGCCGACACCTGGGGGCGGCCGGACAAGTGGGGCGCCATACGCCTGGTGGCGGAGGTGCCGGGCCCCGGCGAGGAGCAGGCCTACGGGCGCGTGCGGCGCATCGGCGTGCCCTGCGGCGGCGAGATCGTCGTGGACGGCGACCTGGGCGACTGGGC
>LJUE01000137.1 GCA_001303885.1 Planctomycetes bacterium SM23_32
CGATTGTCTCACAGGCCGAGGCGGCGCTTGACCTCCTCGAGGATGTCCACCGTGCGGCTGGCGCCCACGCGCGTGACGCCCAGCGCGCGCACCTCCAGCAGCCTGTCCAGGCTGCGCACGCCGCCGGCCGCCTTCACCTGCACGTGCTCGGGCGCGTGCTCGCGCATGAGCTTCAGGTCGTGGTCGGTGGCGCCGCCGCTGCCGTAGCCGGTGGAGGTCTTCACGAAGTCGGCCCCTACCTCGCCGCAGATCTGGCAGAGCCGCACCTTATGCTCGTCCTGGAGGTAGCAGTTCTCGAAGATGACCTTGACCAGTGCGTCGCCGCCGTGGCCGACCCGGACGACGGCCGCGATGTCAGCCTGCACGTAGTCCCAGTCGCCGCTGAGCACCTTGCCGATGTTGACGACCATGTCGAGTTCCTGCGCTCCGTCGCGCACCCCTTCCTCGGCTTCAGCCGCCTTCATGGCCGTCGTGTGGCCGCCGTGGGGGAAGCCGACGGTGATGGTCGGCTTCACATCGGTCCCGGCGAGCAGCTCCACCGCCCGCCTCAGGCCGTAGGGCTTGATGCACACGGTGGCCACGCCGTACTCGGCGGCTGTGCGACACCCCTGCTCCAGGTCCGCGTCGGTCATGACGGGGTTGAGGAGGGAGTGGTCAATCATCTTGGCGATGTCCGCGTACGCGTAGTCGGCCGCCCCTTCTGCGCTCATGTCCCGCTCACTCCTCCAGGAGCCCCTTCTTCATGGCCAGGGCTATGCCGCCGAGGGCGCCGGCCCTGTCGCCCAGAAGCGACGGCTCAATGGGCACCGTCTCGGCGGGGAACATGCGCACGCGCGAGCGCACGGTCTCCCGCACGGTGCCGAACAGCAGCGGCCCGATCTGGGCCACGCCGCCGCCCAGCACGATGAGGTCCGGGTGCAGCGCCGTGACGATGTTGGCCACGCCGATGCCCAGGTAGCGGGCGGCGCGCACGATGGCGTCTCGGACCGGCTCCTCGCCGGCCTCGGCGGCGGCGGCCATCTCCCTGGGCGTCACCCGGGAGGCGTCGCCCGCCACCAACTCGTGGAGCTTCGGCGCCTGGCCGATCAGCATCAGCCGGATGCCCTCGGCCGTGATGGCCGGGCCGCTGGCGAGCGCTTCCATGCAGCCGTGGCTGCCGCAGCCGCAGCGCGGCCCGTCCGGCAGGACGGTCATGTGGCCCAGCTCACCGGCCGCCCCGAGCGGGCCGAGCCGCAGCTTGCCGTCCACCACCACTCCCCCGCCGATGCCGGTGCCCAGCGCAAAGAACGCCATCGTCGGCGCCTCCAGCTCGCGGCCGTGACCGAACGTCAGCTCACCCAGCGTGGCCATCCGCACGTCGTTGAGCAGGTAGACGGGGCAGCCCACCTGGGGGGAGAGGATCTCGCGCACGGGCACGTCGCGCCAGCCGGTGGGCAGGTTGGGCAGGAACTTCGTGACGCCCGCCTTCAGGTCGGCCAGGCCGGGCACACCCATGCCGAGCGCCGTCGGCGGGCAGCCCGCCTCTTCGCTCAGGCCGGTCACCAGCCCGGCCATGCGCCCCAGCACGGCCTCCGGGCCGTCGTGCGCGTGAGTCGGCACGCTGTCCTGGACCACGACCTCGCCGTCCTCGCCGGCCAGGGCGCACTTGATGTTGGTGCCGCCCAGGTCCACGCTGGCATAGAGCGGTTCCATCGGCGGGCCCCTCAGGCGATGAACTGCCGCAGGAACGCGGCGCTCTGGCGCAGCGCGGCCTTGCGGCTCCTCAGGCTCCCCTCGTAGGCTCGGTCCTCCACCTCGATGGAGACGGCCCCGTCGTAGCCCGCGTCGGTGAGCGCCGAGAAGAAGCGCCCCCAGTCCACGTCGCCCAGGCCGGGCAGCTTGGGCGTGTGGAACTCCAGCGGCATGGCCAGCACGCCCACGTCGGCCAGCCGGGCGCCGTCCACGCGCGCGTCCTTGGCGTGGACGTGGAAGATGCGCCGGGCGAACTCGCGGACCGGCGCCACGTAGTCTATCTGCTGCCAGACCAGATGCGAGGGGTCGTAGTTCAGCCCGAAGCTCTTGCTCGGGATCTCCTCGAACATGCGACGCCAGATGGCCGGGCAGTAGGCCAGGTTCTTGCCGCCCGGCCACTCGTCGGCCGTGAACAGCATGGGGCAGTTCTCGATGCCGATCCGCACCCCGTGCTCCTCGGCGAACGCCACCAGCGGCGGCCAGCGCCTCTTGAACACCGGCCAGTTCTCCTCGATCGAGCGGGTGTGGTCCCGCCCGATGAACGTGTTGACGACGCCCACCCCCAGCGTCTCGGCCGCGCGGATGACGCGCTTGATATGGTTGGTGTAGACGCGCGCCTCGTTGCCGTCGGCCACCAGGGGGTTGGGGTAGTAGCCGAGCGCGCTTATTCGGACGCCGGCCTCGCCGAGCAGGTCCTGGATGCGGGCCGCGTCGCCCTTGCGCAGGTTCGTCACGTCTACGTGGGTGACCCCCGCGTAGCGGCGCTCGGCCTTGCCGACCGGCCAGCACATCACCTCGATGCTGTCAAACCCCTCGGCGGCGGCGAACTTGACCACCTGCTCCAGGGACTGGTCCGGCAGTATGGCGGTGGTGAATCCGAGTTGCACGGCGCACCTCCTTACAGCTCAACCCAGGTCTGTTCGCGGTTGCTCCTGAGCACGGCCTCGCAGAGCGCTATCTCGCGGTGACCGTCGGCGAACGTAGGGTAGGTCGGCTCGGCCGAGAAGTCGCCCGCCTCGATGTAATCGTAGAAGGCGCGGAAGTTCTGCTTGAACGTGTCAGGGAAGCCCTCGTTGTGCCCGCCGGGGAAGTTGACGAACGGCACCACGTCCGCGCCCACCAGGGCCGGGTCGCGCACGAGCAGCTCGTTGGGCCCGTCGCGATGGCCGATCCACAGCTCGTTCGGCTTCTCGCTTTCCCAGGCCAGGGCGCACTTCGAGCCGGCTATCTCATAGCGCAGGCAGTTCTTGCGCCCGGCCGTCACCTGCGAGCACCAGAGCACGCCCCGCGCGCCGCCCCGGTAATGGAACACGACGCAGCCGTAGTCGTCCGTGGTGATGTCCACCGGCTCGGTCTCGACGGCGACCTCCTCCATCTTGGCTTTGAACGTCTCCACTTCGCCCTTGGGCCGATTGCGCACCGGGTAGACGGTCTTCAGGTCGGCCAGGACGGCCTCGACCTCCAGGCCCGTGATGGCGTGGGTCAGGTCCATCCAGTGCGTGCCGATGTCGGCGACGGCCCTCAGCTCGCCCCCCTCCTCGGCCAGCACGCGCCAGTTATAGTCGGTGTCGTAGTAGAGCCAGTCCTGCACGTAGCTGCCGCAGACGGAGTAGATCTCGCCCACCTTGCCGCGCCGCACCATGTCGGCCGCTTCCAGGCTGAGGGGGTAGAAGCGGATGTTGTAGTTGACGGCGGCGGCCAGGTCCTTGCCGGCGGCCAGCTCGACCAGCTCGGCGGACTCCTCGGAGTTCATCGCCAGCGGCTTCTCGCACATCACGTGCTTGCCGGCCCCGAGCGCCTCGCGTGCCATCCGGAAGTGCAACTTGTTCGGCACGGCCAGGTGGACGGCGTCCACGCCCTCGTCGGAGAGCACCTCCTCGAGCCCGCCGTATGCCTTCGGCAGGCCGAGCGACCGGGCCGCCCCCTGCGACTCCTTGTCCGAGACGCCCAGGATGCCGGTCACGCTGATGCCCAGCCGTCTGAGCGCCTCCACGTGGACCGGGCCGATGAATCCGGCCCCTATCACGGCGACTCCCACCTCGTACATGGCCAATCCTCCCACGCTGCGGTTCCGGTCCGTGCACTCCCCCTCCGGCGTGCCCCGCCCCGCCCCGAGCAACGGCGCCCGGGACACGCGAGGCCCATTGCACCAGACGCGCCGCCGTCCGTCAAGCGATAGCAGCGGACCGCGCGCCGCCCCTTGCATCAGGCCGGGGCGGAGCTATCATGCCCGCACGTTGGCCAGCGGCTCACCGCCAGGGAGGAAGCCATGGACGTGTTTGTCACGGGTGGCACGGGCTTTATCGGCTCTTACGTGGTCATGATGCTGGTCGAAGAGGGGCACCGGGTCACGATCCTGGCGCGCGACCCCGACAAGGTGCCGGCGCTCAGGGCGGTGCCGGGCGTCGAGATCATCGAAGGCTTCATGGCCGACTTCGACGTGATCGAGGAGCACCTGCGCAGCAAGGAGGCCTGCATCCACGTGGCGCTCTGCTGGGGCGAGGGTGCCCACGCGATGCTGATGAACGACACGCGCACCTCGGTCTGGCTCTTCGAGAAGGCGGCCGAGCTGGGCGTGAAGCACTTCATCTACACCTCCTCGACGGCGGCTTTCGGCGCCTTCAAGCCGACCATGACTGAGGACATGAAGTCCGAGCCGACGGACTACTACGGCGCCACCAAGGAGGCGAGCGAGCAGTTCCTGCTGGCCGTCGCCAACAACCACCCGATGCGGTGCAACGTCGTCCGCCCCGGCTACACGTTCGGCAACCCCGTCATCGAGGGCGGCTTCATTGAGGGGGACCGGCGCTTCAGGGACATCTGCGCCCGCGCAAAGAAGGGCGAGGACATCGTCCTCAAGGCAGGCGACGGGACGCAGTTCATCTGGGCCGGCGACCTGGCGCAGGTCTACCGCGCCGTGCTCGACGCCGACGTGAACCGCGAGATCTACCACGCCCTCAGCGTGCCCTTCGTCTCGTGGGGCGAGATCGCCCAGGGGGCGGTCGAGCTCTGCGGATCGTCCAGCAAGGTGGAGCTGACCGGCCAGGCCGGGGAACCGTACCTGTTCGACCTCCGCAAGCTCAAGGACCACTTCGGACTCGCCTTCGATCCCCGACCCCACCTGACGGAGCACGTCGAATACCTGCTGGAAGCGTGCCCCGGCTGACGCGTGAACGCACCGGCCAGCGACCATCCTGGAGACAGCCATGACCTCCTGTGTGACCACCGACGACCAGGGCAACTTCATCCTGGACGGCCGGCCGTTCTTCGTGCACGGCGCCACTTACTTCGGCCACCGTCCCGGCACCTGCGGGGCCGACTGGATGGGCGAGCACTTCGCACACAACGCGACCTTCCTGGAGGGCGACTTCGCCAGGATGGCCGAACTCGGCCTGAACATGGTCGGCCTGTTCGTGCCGGCCCGCGAGTTCTTCCGCGGCTTCGAGCCCGTCGAGGAGCGCTTCGAGCGGCTGGACCTCGTGCTTGACGCGATGCGCCGGTTCGGACTGCAGGCCATCCTCTACGCGAGCCGTGCCATCTCGCGGGAGGCCTGGTGCGAGGAGCACGGCATCGAGCCCGGTGAGAAGCCCTGGCATCCCGCCGTGAACCCGGAGGCCGAGCGTCACCGGATTGCTTCCGACACGGCGTTCCGGTCCCCGTATGCCGGCCGGCCGGAGATACTCGGCTGGGCCACTTCGGTGGGGCGGTTCTTCCGCTACGGGTTCGACGTTCCGCCCGTGCGACAGGCCTGGGCCGAGTGGCTGGAGCGGCGTTTCGGCGGCGACCTGGCGCGGGCGCGCGAGCTGCTGGACCTGCGGGCGGATGAGGGCGCGTGGGAAGAGGTCCGCATGCCGACCGAGATGGAGCCGTACTTCAGCGAGCAGAACCCGCGCTCTTTCGAGTTCGCCCTGATGCAGCAGGTGCTCTGCGCCCGATCCGAGGCGCGCGTCATCGAGGCCCTCCGCCCCGTCACCCCGGGCCATCTGATGGTGCACGCCATGGAGGGCTGCTGCTTCTCCTGCGGCCACCTGACCGACCTGGTGCCGGAGATGACGGCCGCTGACGCGTTCTGGCTGGAGTGCTACAACTGGGAGGGGCTCCGCGCCTACCACTTCGGCGACGGTCCCCCGCGGTGGATGAAAGAGCCGGTGGCCGACAAGCCGTCCGCACGCATCGTCAACAACGCCGGCTACGTGCAGATGCTGATCCGCTGGGCGCAGCGCTCCGGCAGGCCTATCATCATCTGTCACGGCGTGGACATCGGCGAGCAGAAGCGAGGCACCTTCACCGAAGAGGACCAGCAACTCCTGATCGGCCGGTTCAACACCTTCGCCGTCGCCTCCGGCGCCCACGGTGTCAACTACTGGTGTTGGACCGACGACGAGCTGTCAAAGACCTACACGCGCAGCTTCGGCGTCGAGTACACGGTGGACACCCCGGAGGAGAAGAAGGACTACCTTCAGGCCGGCGAGACGATGGGGCTGCTGCGCTTCGACGGCTCCGAGCGGCCCGTCTGCGCCGACGTGCGGGAGCTGTCGCGCCGCATGGCGGGGCGGCCGGCCGCCGCGCCGCCCGGCGGGGTCCTCGTGCTTTTCCCCAGCCCCCTGTTCCAGAGCCTGCACCGTTACCGCTCGAACGTCACCGGCTTCGCCCTCTTCACCTCGCTGGCGCGCCAGGGCATCCTGGCGGAGGCGGCGTGGACGTCGGCCGGGGAGGAGCTGATCGGCACCGAGGACCTGGCCCCCTATCGGCTCGTCATCCTGGGGACGCCCGAGTACACGCGCGACCACCCCGAGGTGCCGGGGCTCCTGATGGATTACGTTCGGGGCGGCGGTGCGCTGTTCCTGCCGCTCGGAGAGGCGGGTCGCCTCCAGGACCCCTACG
>LJUE01000138.1 GCA_001303885.1 Planctomycetes bacterium SM23_32
AAGGCTGCGGGCCACGCGTTGCGAGACTTCCGCCATGAAACTGACCAGTCTGCTGGGTCCGGCGCACATACTCGCGGGGCTTAGTGCCCAAACGAAGGGCGACGCGATTCGTGAGATGCTGGAGCTTCTGGAGCGCGAGGGGGCCCTAGGGGCCCTGCCGGGCGATGCGCCGGACGTGGACGCCCTGTGGCGGAAGCTGATGGAGCGGGAGGAAAGGGGCTCGACGGGTCTGGGCAGCGGCGTGGGCTACCCCCATGTCCGGCTGGAGGGGTTCGCCGATTTCCTGCTGTCGCTGGCGATTTCGCGCGCCGGGGTGCAGTTCGACTCGCCGGACGGGCAGCCCGTCCGCCTTATGCTGACGGCCATCGTCTCGCCCGAGAAGAACAACCTGCTGCTGGGCGTGGTCGCTTGCCTGTCGCGGCTGATGAGCGACCGGCCTTTGCAGGAACGGCTCCTGGATGCAGAGAGCAGCCAGGCGGCGTGGCGCGTGCTGGAAGAGGCCGACCTGGAGGTCAAGGAGAGCGTGGTGGCCTCCGATATCATGAAGCGCGAGTTCCGCGCCGTGCCGCCCGGCATGTCGCTGGCGGATGCAGCAGCCGTCATGCACACCGAGCGCGTGGACGCGCTGCCCGTGCTCGACGCCGGGGGCCGCCTGATCGGGGAGGTGACGGCGCGGGGGCTGTTTGCGGCCTGCCTGCCCCCGTACTTCCTTGATCTGCCCACCGTGCGGTTCGCCACGGACTTCGACGCGTTCGAGCATTTCTTCAGCGAGAAGGCCCATGTCCCCGTCAGCGATATCCTGGGCGAGCAGGTGCACGCCATTGACCCGGACACGCCGCTGGCGGAGATGATCGCGCGGCTGGCTCGCGGCGATGTGCTGAGGCTCTATGTCGTGGCCGAGCGGCGTCTGGTCGGCGTCATAGACAGCTTCAGCATCATAGACAAGGTCCTGTCCATCTGAGGCGGTCCCGGTCGGTGTGGCGCAGCGTCATCATCTTCCTCTTCGTCTACGTGATCATCGCCTCTGGGCGCCTCCACAAGGCCGTGGTGGCGGTCCTGGGCGGGTGCATCCTCATCGGCCTGGGGGGCGTCTCCGAGCGGGCCGCCTACGCTGAGATCGACCTGAACGTCATCTTCCTGCTGCTGGGGATGATGGTGCTGGTCGGGGCATTGGCCCGCACCGGCGTGTTCCAGTGGGTGGCCATCTCGCTGGCCCGCGCCACCCGCGGCAGCCCGGTGGCGGTCCTCGTCTGCCTGGTGGCGGCTACGGGCGGCTTGTCCGCCATCCTGGACAACGTCACCACGGTCCTGCTGATGGCGCCGGTGACCATCCTGATCGCCGACGAGCTGGAGCTCGACCCGACGTTGTTCCTCATATTCGAGGCCATCGGATCGAACGTTGGCGGCACGGCCACCCTGGTGGGCGACCCGCCCAACCTGCTGATCGGCTCCGAGGTCGGGCTCTCCTTTAACGCGTTCCTGCTGAACCTGGCTCCCATCGTGCTGGTCTGCCTGGGTGGGCTGGCCGGCACCATCTGGTTGCTCTACAGGCGTCGGCTCTATGTGCCTGAGGATATTCGCGCGCGCGTGCGCGACGCGCAGCCGGCGGGCGCGATCACCGACCGAGCCGAAGCCATCCGGGTGCTGGCAGTGCTGGGCCTGGTGCTGCTGGGCTTCTTCCTGCACGACACCCTGGGCATCGCCGCGAGCGTGGTGGCGCTGGCCGGGGCCATGCTGGCGTTGATCGTGACCGGCCGGGACGTTCACGAGGCCTTCGGCGCCGTCGAGTGGCCGACGCTGATGTTCTTCGTGGGGCTGTTTATCCTTGTGGCAGGGCTGGACGAGCAGGGAGTGCTGGCCTGGATCGCCCGGCGGACCGTCGCGCTCACCCAGGGGCACCTGCTGCTGACGGTGCTGGTCGTCCTTTGGGGCAGCGCCGTCATCAGCGCGCTGGTGGACAACATCCCCTTCGTCGCCGCCATGGTGCCCGTGATCGGGGTCGTCATCCCGGAAATCGGCGCGCAGATGGGACTTCAGGACCCGGCCGTGGTCGCCCGCCTGGTGGGGCGGCCCCTCTGGTGGTCGTTGGCGCTGGGGGCCTGTCTGGGAGGCAATGCCACGCTGATCGGGGCCTCCGCAAACGTCGTCACGGCAGGCCTGGCTGAGAAGCACGGCCGGCCCATCAGCTTCGGCCGGTTCGCGCGCTACGGGGTGCCCACCGTCGTCGGCACTTTGCTGCTCTGCTCGGTCTACGTCTACGTGCGCTACTTCCTTTTCGTTTCCTGGCCGTCTGCGTGAGCTCCGTCGGTCCGGCCGACGCCGAGCCGGGCCCCATGCTCGCGCCAGACCTCCCGCGGCACCAGCACGTAGGCCAGCGCCAGCCCCAGCGGCACGATCACCAGGTCGTCCAGGTGGCCGATGAGGGGGATGAAGTCGGGGATCAGGTCAATCGGCGAGACCGCGTAAGCGAGCGTGGCGCCCAGCACGGCGCGGGCGTGCCACGGCGTGCGAGGGTCCCGATAGACGGCGCGCAGGAGCTTCAGCCGCTGGGCCAGCCACTTGGGCACCTCACCGCTCCTCGCCGCAAGCCACCAGAGGAGACCTGCCCGCTCACACTGCCCGCTGCTTCAGAACTCGATGGGGAAGACCATCTCCTCGCGTGTCCACGCGTCGGTCGGCTCGACGCCACCGTCGTCCACCAGGTCCCTGCCGACAGAGTAGACGACGCGCTTCTCGCGGGAGTAGCGGAGCGGCTCGCCGTCAAAGTCATCCGACGGGACGGCGTTGACGTAATCGGGCACCAGGGCGTCGAGCGAGTCTGGCAGCTCTCCGTGTTCCAGCTTGTAGGCTTTGAGGGCGAGAAGGGCGCGCGTGGCCCCCACCCGCACGTTCTCGACGCACTTCTCCTCGTGTATCCGTGCGTAGTCGGGCGTGAGGACGGCGATGAGAGCCCGGCCTAGCATGTTCGGTCTGTTGGGTATGATCCAGGATGCGGGGTTGTCGAGCGCCCTGATCCTGCGTCCCACGAGGACCGGATCGCTGCCGCTCGCCACGCCCGAGAAGTCGCGCTGTGCGAACGACAGCGGGGCGTTGGCGATGATCGCCCGGAACGTCGCCGCCAGGGCGCGCTTGGTCCTGTTGGGCTGGAAGTGATAGCTGCTTCGTCTGGCGCGTTCCCCACTCCATCCCAAACGCGCGTCCAATCCGTGGTCCCCACCGGCGACCTGGTCCACAGTGCGGGCCGCCAGGACGTATTCGGCCCTGAGCGCGTCGGCGAGCCCCTGCCTGCTCGCTCCGCACTCGGCGAGCGCGGCTGCGTGCCGGCGCCACAGTTCCGGGGGCAGCTCCGCCTCCGCCAGCATCTCCTGGAGCGTCTCGAGGGCTACGCGCTTCACGGACGCGCCGAGCTGCCACTGGGGGATCCCTCCTGCGGATTGCTCTATCATCTGGGCGAACCGGACCCCGGCCATCGCGCGCTCGAGGGCCTCCCTGTGCCGGCCCTCTCGGAGCAGCCACCGGGCGCGCAGGCGGTTCAGCAGGGCTACCTCCTGGCAGCCGGAGAGGGCGCGGCCCCGGTCCGGGCCCTCCGTCGCGGCGGGCATCTGGAGGCGCCTGCATTCCAATGCCCGGTCGAAGTGGCTCAGGGCCTCCTCGTTCCGCTTCAGCAGGTCCGCAGCGGCGGCAGCGTCCCAGGCCTTGCCGTGGACGATGCCGTGCGGCGAGCCGCCCTCACCTTCTTGCGGCCCGTAGAGCCGGACTTGAAGCGCCTCCAGGTAGGTGAAGGCGTTCTCTTCGGGCGGGATGTCGAGCCGCACCATCCGGAGGTCCGCATCGTCGGGCGGCGGGGCGTCACGCAGCACTCCCGAGAAGTGCAGCCCGACCACGGCCGCCACGGCAACCAGCACTGCGACCCCCAGGAGCCAAACAGCCACCTTCCTCCCGCGTCGCATGGCCTCCCTCCTTCGCTTTCGGATACGCGCCCCCCGGCGTGTCTGCTCCCGGCCCCCCCGATTCTAACTGCCGGGCCGGCTCCGGGCAATGGGTCGCCCGGGCGGGCAGTTTGACGGCGCCGGGGCGCTGCTGTATCCTGCCGCGCTGCTCTGCCCTCCAGGGGAGATCACCGTGCGGCACGTCGAGCCCGCCGTCTTCAAGTCGTACGACATCCGCGGCACCTGCCCCGACCAGCTTGACGAGGCGTTCGCCTACCTGCTGGGGCGGGCGCTGGCGGGGTGCCTGCCGGGCGAGCCGGTGCGCAGCGCTGTGGTGGGACACGACGCACGGCTCAGCTCGCCGTCCTTCTACGCGGCGCTGGCAGCGGGACTCGCGCAGGAGGGTGTCGAGGTGTCGGGGCTCGGGCTCTGCGCTACGGAGCTGGTCTACTACGCGGCGGGGCAGGAGGGCGGGGCCGACCTGGGCGTGATGGTGACGGCCAGCCACAACCCGCCCCAGTACAACGGGTTCAAGGTGGTGCGGGCCGGCGGGGCGCCGGTGTCCGGGGCGGAAGGGCTGCACGCCGCGCGCGAGGTCATGGAGGCCCTGGACGTGCCGGCCTCGATCCCGGCTTTCGAGCCGCCGCCGCTGCCGGACGCGCTCGCCGACTACGTGGCTTCTGCACTGGAACTCGTCGGTGAGCCGCGCGCGGCCGGCCTGCGGGTGGCCGTGGACGCGGGCAACGGCGTGGCCGGGCTGCTCTGGGAGCCGCTGGGCGAACGGCTGGGACTGGAACCGATGGGCCTGAACATGGAGCCGAACGGCCGTTTCCCGGCGCACCATCCCGACCCGTCGCGGCGCGAGAACGTGGAGCCGCTCGTGCGGGAGGTGCTGGTGCGGGGGGCCGATCTGGGCTTCTGCTACGACGGCGACGCGGACCGTGTGGTGGTGGTGCTGGCGGACGGGCACGTGGTGGACGGCAGCGAGATGACGGCCTGCATCGCCGAGCGGGTGCTGAGCCGGGACCCGGCGACGCCGTTCGCCGTCGCCCAGACCACCAGCCGCAAGGCTCTCGACCACTTCCGCGCCCGCGGCGTCGAGCCGGCGATGGTGCCGGTGGGCCATGCCAAGATAAAGCGCATCATGCGCGCGCAGCCGGAGCTCGTCTTCTGCGGCGAGGACGCAGGGCACTACTACTACCGCGACTTCTACTGCTGCGACAGCTCGCTCATTACGACGCTCCACCTGCTGCACCTGGCCGGCGACGGGGCCCTGGAGGGACTGGTGGGCGGCCTGCCCGGGCCGTGGCATCGGCCGGTGAGGGAGCCGGCGTTCCGGTTCACCGACCAGGGGCTGGCCCGGGATGTGTGCCGGCGGGTGGCGCTGAGCGCCCTCGAGCGGCACGGCGACCCGCTGGAGATCACATGCGAGAGGGGGGGCCGCGTGCTGCGCGACTGCGGGCCGGACGACGTGGGCCAGTGCGAGGGCGTGCGGGCGGACTACGAGGACTGGTGGTTCTGCGTGCGGCCGTCGGGCACGGAGCCGCTGGCGCGGCTCGCACTGGAGGCCCGCAGCGAAGAGATGTTGGCGGAGCGGACGGCGGAGCTGTCCGCCCTGTTCGAGGGCTTTGCCACGGTCTGAGAGGCGCCGTTGCCAAGGAGGTCCGGATGGTTTCTGCCCAGGAGCTGCCGCGATGGCGCGGCTTCAACCTGGTCTCGAAGATGAGCGTTCGGCGGAACCTGCGGTTCCCCGAAGACGACTTCCGCCTGATGCGCGACTGGGGCTTCGACTTCGCCCGGCTGCCGATGGACTATCGCTGCTGGCTGAAGGACGAGGACCCCCGCAAGCTGAACGAGTCCGTGCTGGCCGAGATAGACGAGGCGGTCGAGTTCGGCCGGAAGTACGGCATCCACACGTGCATCAACTTCCACCGCGCCCCCGGCTACACGGTGGCGCAACCGCCGGAGAAGATGAGCGTCTGGACCGACGATGAGGCGCGCGAGCTGTGCACGCTGCACTGGCGGGCCTTCGCTGAGCGCTACGCCGGCCTGCCGTCCGAGGAGGTGACCTTCAACCTGTTCAATGAGCCGGCCCGCCTGGGTGAGGACGGCTTCACGCTGGCAGGCTACCGCGAGGTGGTGCAGCTGCTGACCGATGCCATCTGGCAGGAGGACCCCGACCGGGTGGTCATCTGCGACGGCTACGAGTACGGGCGCATACCCGTGCAGGAGCTGACGGACCTCGGCGTGGCGCAGTCAACGCGCGCCTACGAGCCCCACTGGCTCAGCCACTACAAGGCGCACTGGATGCGGGTGCCGGAGGACTTCCCGCCGCCCCGGTGGCCCGGCGGTCCGGCGGACCAGCCCGACCTGCACTGGGACATCGGCAACCTGCGCGAGTACTGGCGCCCCTGGAAGCAGCTGGCCGACTCCGGCGTCGGCGTGCACTGCGGCGAGGGCGGCTGCCTGCACACCGTGCCGCACCCCACGGCGCTGGCCTGGCTCGAGGACGCCCTCACCGTGCTGGCGGAGTACGGGTTCGGCTGGGCGTTGTGGAACCTGAGCGGCGCCTTCGGCATCATGGACAGCGGCCGCACGGACGTGGAGTACGAGCGCTTCGAGGGGCACAAGCTGGACCGCCAGATGCTCGAGGTGCTTCTGCGGCATTGACGCGGCGCGGCT